>CAZSUE010000040.1:9129-14931 GCA_964609045.1 uncultured archaeon
GCACCGCGGAAACGGATCAACCGTTTGGTCGTGCCGGGCACCGAACCGTGAAGGAGTACATATGCGTTCCGGACCACACCATAATGGAGGAACCCACCATTGGGCGTAATCTCCCCGCCGTCCTCGCCGATGCGCAGCACGCGCTTGTTGTATTCGGTCCGTTGATGATAGCCGGTCTGACCCGCCTGGGGGACCGTAGACATCACATAACTGGGATGCCATGGACCGAGCGTACCGATCATCCGACGATGTTTCGAATTCTTGTGCGTCAATAGTTTGACACCCCAGCGTTTGACATGGCCCTGGAAGCCTTTGCCCTTCGTGATGGCGGCGACATCGATCATATTGCCTTCGATGGCAAAATCGCGGACGCCGATCTCCTTGCCGAGGAGCCCTTTTGCGTACTCGAGCCGGTCGTCGATGGTACCACCGCCGATGCGCGTCTCGAGCAGTTCCGATTTCTTCTTCGGGATGCCAGTCACGAGCTGCGGTTGCGTCGCCGCAAGAATTCGGACCTCGTCGACTTCGCGACCCTCCAGCTTCGCCCATGCCGTCTCCGGGTCGTGGTTCTTAATATGTGAGATCCGACGGGTCAAACTGTCGTCGAGATCGGTGGTCCAGACCTCTGTGATCGTCTTGAGCCCGTACGGCGTGTTCTCATAGAACCGTATCGCGGCCACGAAGAGCGGCGGCGTTTCGATGACCGTTACCGGCACTTGGACCTCTTGGTTCGAAGTCGTCGAGGTGGGGCGGTAATCGATCATAAATGCGTGTGTCATACCGGCTTTGTACCCGGCGAAACCCTGAACCTTCGGCTCGTCGCCGTCAGTGGGCCAGCTCTTGATCTTGGGTACCGGGCTGCGGGCTCGCTTGCGGGGCGAATAGCCCATTGAACCGCGTTTCGGGTGATGTCGTTCTGCCATACCAGACCCTCTGGGGAATTATTGATTACTCGTTGTGGTGTATGATTGCGTAAGACTGCATTGCATCGTTCCATATCGGTCTATCACATCGGTCTGTGATCGCCATGCGTTTGGACACAATGCGTCGTGATGCGAATGAATGCAATTGCTGCATCTACTGGAGCGCGTGGCATACGTCTCGGTACGGGACCGTGACGTAATTTCAGCTCTGCGATGGTCATCGAGAACGGTGGGTCCGAATCGATCACCAACGGACCGGCGGAATGTCGGAATGTCGGAATGTCGCAATACAGCGAACGCCAACAGCGAGGTCCGATCGGGTGGCACTCTACCGCGCCAGCAACGCGTCGACCGGAGGTTGCCGCGCATATGGGTCGCCATCGACCGTTACGACCTACCAACCCCGCAAAAAGCGGTGTCAAGGTTGCATGGGGATATATGCCAGAGCCCCAATCGTATGGTCGGTGACGAGTCCACCCGGCGCAGACCATGGAGCCTTCGCTATTTAAAGTTTCGTATGCGAACAATTCGCGCGTCACTCCGTCTCAAGCGGGTTCAATCCATTGCCCGAGCGCGGGCGAAAGAGAACTGACGAACACGAACATCGCTTTCGTCCAGTAGCTCTTTTGCCAGTGCGTCGATGTACGGTGCGGCATAGACCACCTCCTTGATCCCCGCATTGATCAAGATCTTGGCGCACTGCGCGCAGGGGGTGTGGGTGCAGTAGAGTTGGGCGCCGTCGATACTGGTGCCGAACACCGCCGCTTGGATGATAGCGTTCTGTTCCGCATGCACGCCACGACAGAGCTCATGTCGTTCACCGCTCTTCACATCGAGTTCCTCACGGATGCAGCCCACTTCGCTACAATGCCGGAGCCGTTTTGGTGCACCGTTGTAACCGGTGGAGATAATATGCTTGTTCTTGACCGCGATCGCGCCGACCTGACGCCGAAGACAGGTGGAGCGCCGGCTCACCAGCTCCGCCATGGCCATGAAATATTCGTCCAGCGTCGGGCGTCCCATATCTGAACCCTCGGTGACGATATGGGCGTCGGGAGAGAGATTCGTATCGACCGTCCCGGTCCGTTCCATCGCGATGACCACCGTTCCACCGAGGGCGATGCACTGGGCGGTTATGGCTCTTTTGGTCCGCAGTTCGCTACACGACCACGCTAGGCTTCCACCGCTCGTCTCGCCCGGACGAGTGGAAAAGAGGAATGTTCAGATGCTGACCGCGGCGAGGGGCCAAAGAATGTATGAACAATAACTGAGGGGGGATGAGAATACGGCAATATTACGCGCACGAACGCACACGCGGGATACAGACGAACAGACGAGCCAGTGCAGACGGACGGTCTGGGTTCCTATTTGGATCTGGATCTGGATCTGGATCTGGGGCCAAACATCCGGAGCAACTGCCGCGTCGTCTTATGCCGTATCTCCGGCTCGGCCAGCGTGCGCCGTTTCATCGCGAGGAGACGGTCGATCCTCTCACGATCCGTATCCTCCTTCAGATCGAACTGTACCAATGCGCGCTCGATGACGAACCGAAGGAACCGACGCGTCACCGACCCGGTCTCATATCGTCGGGAAAGGAGCCGAAGGAGCGCGGAAAACGAGAGCATGCTGGTCAAGGCCAGCGCTGCATTCTCACGAACCGAATTATCATCGCTCTCGAGCGCGTCGATCAATAACGGGATCGAATCCCGATCCTTCAGCCGAATCAGCGCGAAGAGTGCGCGCTTGCGTACTCCTTTATCGCGGTCCCGTTGCGCCCGGGCGCGGAGGGTCGGCGCAAGTTCGGTGGCGCCCAGTGCGGCGAGCGCGCCCACGGCCGCGGCGCGTACCGTCGGCGAGGGCGCGCCGAGCGTGTGGCGCAGGGCGCCGAGCGCACGCGTTTTTCCGAACGCGGGAAGCGCACGACAGATCGCGCTGCGGAGCGTCGTGGATGTATCCACCTCGTCCAGCCGCGTGACCATCTCGCTACAGAGCCGGTCCTGGGTGTGCTCGTTGAGCGTGCGCGTGGGTTCCAATAGACTGATGACCGTCACCACGTGGAGCGCCACCCTCTCGTCATCGTGCCAAAGCGCGTCGAGCAGTTGCTGTTGCGTCACTTCGGACGGCTGAGCCTTCAGCATACGGACCAACGGCGCGTACTTCCTCGACCGTAGCTGGTCCCAAAATTGGGTGGCGGACCGTTCGTAGATGGTGCTGCGCGTCATCGGTCAACCATGGGGAATGAACATTCATAGTTGTTTCGCCCTCATCAACGATAGGTGTGTGTAAAAAACGATCGGCGCGTCAATAGATTGCATCACATGCAGCATCGGGGAAGAAGCGCTACTGGCTGGCATGGTCGATTTCTCGTTTCTCATCGCTCCTCTCGCCTGCAGCGACCGGCTCCAAAGAGAAGTGAGCCTCGATCGATAGAAGAGCATTACCACATCGCCCTTCTATGTGCGTGACGATAGCAATAGCTTGCGCATCCAAAGGTCAGTCCAACTGTCGGTCGTGTAGGTTTCGTTCTCATAGATATTTCATTATTGCCCTTTGACCCAGTTGGAGCTCGTAGCGTTTATTGCCCTGACCGATATGCCGAGCGTCCCCATGACGCACTGGAATTCAATAGAGCCATGGATTACCGGCGAATACCTCCCATTCGCGGGGTGGCTGAAGGAGTTGTTGTTCCAGACCAAGATCGGGGAAAACGAAAAACGATTGGGGGTGGGGCGGCCCAGACCCCAACCCCTAACCCCCCCAACCCCCAATTCTCTCAGATCCCACGCTCGTCGATGATGGCGAGCTGTTTGAGCCCCTCGATGGCAAACGCACAGGTGCGCCGCTCGATCTCTTTGACCTCGTCCGGGGTGGCCCATTCGTCCTTGCCGCCGATAATGCCCAGCACCGTCCCCGCCTTGATCTTGGGGTTCGAGGCGCTCCGTTCCACGGCGATGGGCACCGCCTCCGGCGCGAGGGTCGACGCCACGGTAAAGAGGGTCGAGGCTTCCATCTCCGACGCCACCACACCGGTATCGATCATGTGCTGTTTAAAGGCGAGGTGCTCCTCTTCGAACCCGCCGAGAAAGATGGCGCGGGCATAGAGCGACGCCTTGGTATGGACGATCCCGCGGAAGGTCCGGTCGGCGATGTCGCGTTTGCGCGCCGCACGTTCGTACGCCACGACGATGTCGGTATCGGCGAGGGCGGGGAAGCCCTGACAGGCGTAATGTTGCGAGGTCAGCTCATCGCGCACCGCGCCGGTGGCGATCACATAATCGCCCACCTTGACGCGCTTATACTGCACCGAGCCGCTGGTCCCTACGCGCACCAGTCGCTTCGCACCGCATGCGATGAGCTCCACGGTGATGATCTCGGTGCTGCCCGTGCCCATCCCCGACGAGGTCGCAGCCACATCGATGTTCCGGTCCAGCTCCTCGCAATAGACCCTGCCGAGATAGGTATCGTTATGACGCGGGGTGATGATCTCCTTCTCGATAGTATCGAACAGCCCCGCGATGAGCTTCGCGCGACCCGGTGAGCCAGGGATCATAAAATAGCGCCCCATACCGTCGTTCCCGCGGACATCGTCGGGTGTCAGGAGGAGGTGGTGGGTAGGTATTTCGATATCGAACTTCGGTTGTGAAGGCTCCGTTTCTTTGCGGTCGGTGGTCATAGCAATCGTGCCGGTCAATGCGTCGATCGGTTTTAAAACCAACGCCCTTATGGGATACGCAGCAACCCAGAGAGTCTCGATCCTCAGCGGTAGAACAATCTACCATCGTGTTTCCGATCGTGTTTCGTTCGGAGCGAGCGCATTCGTTGGCGGGAAGAAAAAGAGGTTAGTTTAGATCTCCTCTAAAGGCTCGAGCGTCGGTCTTGGGTTCTCCCGTGCCGTTGGAAGCCAGTGGCTTGGCCATTCTTCAGACGGTCTTTGAGAGCACCCCTTTCATCCGTATTAGCGCCGGTGGGAAATACTTTCGGGACCATACAGCGCCAATGGGAGGGGTCAACCGTTAAATAGCGCTCGAGCACTCATTGTTCGACGGGACGCGCAATGGCACAGCACTATTTCGACCTCCACATCCATTCCAACCATTCCTTCGATTCATCCATGCATATCGGGACCATCCTCACCACGGCGCGGCTGCGTGGGCTCGACGGTGTGGCGATCACCGACCATGACCGTTTGACGCCGTTCGAGTCGCCCTACGACGACCTGATCGCTATCCCGGGCGAAGAGGTACGTGTGGAGGGCTATGCAGACATCATCGGGCTGGGACTCACCGAGGGGGTCGAGGCGGGGCTGCCACTGGTCGAGACCATCGATCTGATCCATGACCAGGATGCCCTGGTGATCGTGCCCCATCCGTTCAGTACGAAGGAGCGCTATCCCGCGTTGGGCGACCGGCTCTACGATATCATCGACCGTGTGGACGCCATCGAGGTGCTCAACCCGAAACCGTTCATCGACAATCAGCGCGCGCGGCGGGTGGCGGCGGAGTCCGGATGCGGGAAGGTGGGTGGGTCGGACGCGCATCGGGCGCAAGATATCGGCACCGGCGTGACCGTGACCGTGGCGGAGGATGTGAGATCGATGGACGATCTCCTCACAGCGATCAAAGCGGGTGAGACCACGGGCATCGCCCACGACCCACCTGGGAAGAGGGCCTAGAGGTGCGGCAGAGGACCCCTGGCGCTGCGGAAAGAAATTCCTTATCGCGATCCAGCGTCATGCGTACACCTAAATAATAGAAATAGGCATTGATATATTCAGCAGTATCGGTCCCTCCGGCACTGTCAGTCTCCCCGAACTTCTTCGAAGTATCGGTGATCTGCCACGTCTCGCGTTGCTCGACGGCAATCCCCCGAAACAAGTGTG
>CAZSUE010000041.1:0-14796 GCA_964609045.1 uncultured archaeon
ATGGTGCGGACCGATCATCACATTCAGTGTCTGGCGAAGGTAGGAAAAGAACGCTGCCAGTTCCTCTTCATCGAGCCGCGGGTCGGACTCCGGGAGCGCGATATGACGTCCCCCCAAATGCTGCTCGGTGCGAACATGCGCGGTATCGACCTTCGAGAGCTGCAATGCGACGAAATCCGAGGTGAACTCACCGATATACGGACGAAGCGTTTCGATAATGGTCGATAATGAGACGGTCACAGTCCACCTCCCAGCGGGCTCGGATATCGTCGACGATCCAGCGATATCCATGAATGAGGTACACACCCACTTTGGACATTATTTAGTTCTTCCCTGCATGAAGCAAAATTGAGAACATTCGCGTGCATCGCGAGAAATATGGCGACCCGCGCACCGACACCTGGCCACCGTCCACCCCCTATGCGCTGCGCCATTATCGTCAATCCGGACCATATCGTGCGCCATGCATCCACTTTTGAGAGAGCTCCGCCCGAACCGGCACAGTAAAGCGATGCTCATTCATGTTTGTAAGAGTCTTCCGAACCACTGTACTAGGCTCGAAACACGGAGCGGATACAAACGATATATATGGAACCGATGATATTCCCTCTACGAAACGGCCTTCAAGATGAAAGAGAATCGATCATTATTGAGGTAAGTAACATGTACCATCCAGGCTTTCAAACGAGGAACGCGTCCTATACCGCCTCCTGCTCGCTTTTTCAGCCCGATCTCGATATTGAAGGGCGCCTCTATGTGATCGACGGTGACCTCTATTTCGGGTACGGCAAGAAATGGTACAAGTTCGAGCTATCCGACATCGCCGATCTAAAGCTGAGCGTCCCGAACCGCTCGCTCTCGATCACCACGAACCTCTTCGATATCACCCTGCGATCATCCGATCTGTTCAATATTATTTCGGTTCGTGACTTTCTATTGGTGCTCCGACAGTATCGTCGATGGATGGAGTGAAGGAATGGCCTCGATCATGCTCGAAGCGTTCCAATGTGCGATGTGCGGCCTTTACCGCGACCGAACGCAGTCAGCGGTCTGCAAGCGCTGTGGCAACTTCAACGACCACCCGCCGCGATTCGAAAAACTGGAATGGATCGCAAAGCAGCTCGATCGGTATCTGAACGCCGTCGTCTGCCGCTAAGGTTCTGCCGATTCGTTCGTGCACTCTCTCATTCCGACGTCGTCCATTCTACCGCTTTCTACTGCTTTCTACCGCCTTCTACCGCATTTTATCATGACCAGCCACGATGCTCTATCGCCCACGGTTGCGCCCCATCCAGGCTGCCACTCGGTACCAAGTGGTATATGCAATACCAGTTGGGATCATCCGAGCACACCAGCACTGACCAGCCCGAGGACGATGGTGATCCCCATCATGATCAAGCTGATATAGCCGAGCGAACGGTGGCCTTTTCGGATATTGGCGGTCGTCTCCACGCGCTGGGACTGCATGAGGAAGGCGAAGATCGGTGTGAGAAGGACCACGGCGATAGTGCCGATCCCGAACCATGCGTGGGGGACGCGAAAATGGAGACCGGTGGACTGCTCGACCATATATATGCCGAGGACGAGTCCCGCCACCGCAACGAGGGCGCCGATGAGCCCGAGCCAATGATGGTTACGGTACCACCACGATCTCTTCCCCTTCAGGAACCGCGCGATGACGAACCCGGCGATCATACACGCCAGCGCCGCGCCCATGAGCGTGGCATGGTAGGGCCAGAGGGTGGTCCCAACTCGCTCTTGCGCAGCACCTGTGGTGAGGACGACGGTGGCGAACCCGCGAGTGCTATGGAGCGCGGTATGATCGTCGCTGGGACCGTAGGCCCAGATGATGGTCAGCTCCTCGTCGGGCGCAAGCGCGGCGTCGCGCGTGTCGTCCGTTACCAGATCGCGGACGAACTCTATGGTGGTCGTCCCGTTCTGTTGTCGGCCCGCCGCTGCAACGAGGTCTTCGCTGCCGCCGAGCTGCGTGTCCGGCGGGTGCGGCCCGGTCTCGCCGGTGGAGTAGCAATCGAGGACGGTAACCGTCCCATCATCGTCATCTACCCAGCCGATGATCATATCGGCGTCCTTCATCCGGACGCTGGGCTTGAACCCGATTGCCACCCAACCGGTGGTATCTGCGACGATGGCGAACTGTATCTGGCTCTTCTCGCTCTCCACGCGCCAATAGAGGTGATAGGCGCCGTCGGCGAACGACGCATCGTATGGGTATTCATCGACGTCGATGATACCGTCCACAGTACTCGGTGCCTCGGTGAGATCGATAGTGACCGTGAGCGCGCGCATGACCCGATTCCCGGCGGTGTCGGTGGCGCGGACGGTAATGGTATGTGCACCTTCGGCCAGCGTCAGGGTGATGGTCCAGTTCGTCGTTCCCGAGGCGTTCCTCCATGCACCGTCGTCGACCCGCACCTCGACACGCGCGATACCGCCCGCATCCGTTGCAGTACCCGCGACCGTGAGCCGGTCGGTGGCCACGGTGGTTCCGTTGGCGGGGCCGGTGATGCTCACCGTGGGCGCGGTGGTGTCCGCCACCGTTCGAAAGAGGAGGGTGCCCAGGCCCCGTGCCGCATGCAGCGTGGTATGATCGTCGTCGTTATCGGGGCCGTAGGCCCAGACGATGGGGAGCGAACCATTCGTGGGGATGAGAGCATCGTATGCGTCCGCCGTATCCAATGCGCGGACGAACTCGATGGTGGTGGCGCCGTTGGCTACCGCACCGCAATAGGCGTCGATATCGTCACCGCCGCCGAGGTCCTCATCCAGCGGGTGTGGCCCATATTCGCCGGTGGAGTAGGTATCCACCATCCCCGCGGTGCCGCTGGGATCGACCCAACCGAAGTACATATCGGCATCTTTCATCCGAACGGTAGGATCGAACCCGATCGCCACCCAGCCCGTGGTCTGAGCGCTCATCCCGACGACGATGGTGCTGTTGACAGTATCGAACCGCCATGCGAGCGTGAACACACCACCACCGAACGAGGCACTGGTCGGATACTCCCCCGGCGTGATGACACCGTCGAACCGGCAGGGGATCGCCGTGGTGTTGTGTACCACTATCAAGATCGCTTCGGCGGCGTTCCCCGCCGTATCGGTCGCCCGCGCACGGAGCGTGTTGGTACCGATGCGAACGGTCACCGTCGCCTCCCATTGCTCCGTTCCGGTGGCCGCGACCCATTCACCATCGTCGATTTGCACCTCGACCGATGCGAGCGCGACATTATCGGCGGCGGTGCCGGTAACGAGGAGGGTCGGATCGGCGACTTGTGAGCCGTTGGCGGGGGAGATGATGGTCACCACAGGCGGTGTGGTATCGTCCACTGCACCGACGATTACGGTACCGCTTCCCCGTTGTGCGTGGGGCGTGGTCCAATCGTCCGCTCCATCGTCACCAATGGCCCATATGATCGCCAGATCGCCGCGCGCCGGGAACGGCCGGTCGTACGGATCGCCGGTATCCAAAGCACGGGAAAGCTCGATGGTGGTGAATCCCTCGGACTGGCTCCCGCGTGCACAATCGATATCGTCGCTGCCGCCGAGGTCTTCGTCCGGTGGATGCGGGCCGTACTCGCCAGTGGAATACGCATCGAGCACACCGCTGCTGCCGTCGCTCTCGTTGACCCATCCGATGAGCATATCGGCGTCCTTCATGCGCACCGTTGGGCCGAGCCCCAGCGCGACCCAGCCGGTAGTGGCGGCGATCATGGCCAGGGCAACGCTCCCGTTGGCCTCGGAAATACGCCAATAGAGGCGGAAGCGGTCGTCGTCGAAGGTCGCGCTGTGCGGGTATTCCCCAGCGCTCACCACACCGTCCAGTGCACAGCTGGGTGCGGTTGAGTTGTAGATGACGAGGACCGAGCTGGTGGCGCGATTCCCCGCCGTGTCGTCGGCGCGTGCGGTGATCACCGAGACGCCGGGACGAAGGGTCAAGCTCAAATTCCAATGGGTGGTGCCCGCCGCTTCGAGCCATGGCCCGTCGTTGACGCGCAGCTCGATGCGCGCCAGCCCAATATTATCGGAGGCGATGCCGCTTACGACGAGCGTGGGCACGGTCACCATCGTATCCGCCGCCGGTGAGATGATGGCGATGGACGGAGGGGTAGTATCCGCCTCGGCGCCGCCATCGAGAGTGAGCGTTCCTTCACCGCGCTGGGCATGCACCGTATCCGGGTCATTGGCCGTACCCGTGGCCCAGATGATGTCCAGCTCGCCATCGGTGGGAAACGGATGATCGTACGCATCGCCCGTGGTCAGATTGCGTGTGAACTCGATGGTGGTGGTGCCGTTGGCCTCACGGCCGGCATGGCATGCAATATCGTCCGTACCGCCCAGCTCGGTATCGGGCGGATGCGGGCCGTACTCGCCAGTGGAGTAGGCGTCGATGACGCTGGCACGGGTGCTGTTCTCCACCCACCCGATGATCATGTCCGCGTCCTTCATCGCGACGGTGGGCGAAAGTCCCAGCGCGACCCATCCCTCCACCGGCGCCGCCATGGCGAGGACCGCCGAGGCGTTGTCCTGGTCGTACCGCCAGTGGAGGGTGAATGCACCACCGCCAAACGATGCGGAGTTGGGGTATTCGCCCGCCTCCACCACGCCATCGAGGGCACAGACCGCATCGGAGATGTCGGAGCGGTACTGCAGCATGATCGTGGTACTGGCGCGGTTCCCCGTCCTATCGACGGCGCGTGCGGCGATACGGTTCTCCCCCTCGACGAGACGGAGCACGATACTCCACGAGGTCGTACCGTTGGCTGTGAGGAAGAGCCCGTCGTTGAGGCGCACCTCTACTGCAGCGACGCCGACATCGTCGCTGGCCGTCCCCCTAACGGTCACCAGCGGTTCCCTCACGGTACTGTCCGGCGCGGGTGAGAGGATGGCGAGCGACGGTGGAATGGTATCTTCCACACCGGGGCGAAGCTGGATGCGTGCGCTCCCTTTCTGCTGATGCGGAGCGCCGATAAAATCGCTTGCCGCCGTGGCCCAGATGATGTCGATGGGCGCCGAGGGGTCCAGCGGCTTGTCGTAGGGGTCGGTTGCGTTCAAAGGACGGCTGAACTCGATAGTGGTCACGCCGTTTCCTTCACTGCCACCGCAGGTGATGAGATCGTGGGTGCCACCGAGCGTCGTGTCCGGCGGGTGCGGACCGGTCTCACCGAGTGAGTACGCGTCCACCACCGTCGCAGTATCGTCGTCGACCCACCCGATGACCATATCCGCTTCGGCCATCTTTTCCACCGGATCGAATCCGACAGCCACCCATCCCGAGGTGTTGGCAACGAGGCCCATTGCGACCGTATCGCCGTCGAGACGCCAGTAGAGGGTGTAATAGCCCTCACGGAAGCTCCTCATGTGCGGATATTCGCCGGGAAAAACGACCCCGTCACTACTATTGAGCGAGGGTTGGTAGCTGAGGATGGTCTCCACGCTGGCGGTATTATTGGCGGTATCGATGGCGCGGGCGGTAAGGATATGGCGGCCTGCAGTGAGGTTGATGGCTTGCGTCCAATTGGTCGTACCCGTCACACCACGCCAGGAGCCGTTATCGACGCGGAGTTCGACGCGGTCCAGGGCAGTATCGTCCGCAGCGGTCCCACGCAGCTCGATCGTGCCCGTCCCGACCACGCTGTTGTTGGTATGGCTCGTGATGGCGATGGTCGGCGGGGTCGTATCCGGCCCGATCAGCTCGGCGATGAGGGTGATATGCGTCTCGGCGGTGTTTCCCGCCGTATCGGTCGCACGGGCGGTGATCGTCCTCGTGCCGTTGTCGAGGGTGAGGAGCCCGGACCAGTTCGTCGTCCCGCTCGCCGTGGTCCACGATCCCTCGTCGACCCTGAGCTCGACGCGCTCGAGCCCGGTATCGTCTGTGGCGGTGCCGATGATCTCGACATTCGCGTTGGAGACCGTCGAGCCGTTGGCCGGAGCGGTGATGGTGATGTGGGGCGGGGTCTGATCCGGTGCCTCGACGGTGACCGTTCCTTCGAGCGCGCCGCCGAGGTTACAGTACGCCACCGCTTCGAGCATATCGCCGTTGCCGGCAGCCACCGTGATCGTGTAGCTGAAGGTGCTGCCCGTCGGTTGGCTCGTATATTCCTCCGTGGTGGCCAGCGCGCCGTTGCGATAGACCTCGATGCGATACACATAATGAGTGGCTGGATCGCCAACATTGTGGGTGACCGTGACCGTGAGCTCTTGCGCCGCAAAATCGTACGCGAGATCGATCGTGGCGGGACTATGTCCCATGGCACTTCCCATGCCGCCGACGATCAGTGTCAATACGACGGTGCTAAGTATTCCCAAAGTACGAAGGTTCCGTTCTCTGCCATGCGTCGCGATACGGCTTGCTCTCACTACAATCACCCATGATCGGTCTTTCGACCTGGCCCGCAACCACGATGCGCCGCGATGTGAACACCGCCGCGGCGTCAGATCCTCGCTTTCTATAGGACTGGTATTGATCGGTAGTATGTACGAATATACCGCGTTTATATAACAACTCCGCAGGCTCCGCTCGGCTCTGCGCGCCCCCGCTCTCCACATCCTCCGCGTGCCGGGATGGATGGATGGATGGATGGATAGTTAGGGATCGCTATGGGCCGGTGTGGATCGTAAAAAGACAGCGTTCCACTGAGAGAATGTAACATCGTAACGAGTCGAAGGACCAACCGGCTGGAAGGGTGCACCCATAAAATTAAACAATGGAAGCTCCATTTGTGGCTGTTCAGGAACGATCTATTTAGGGGAGCTGAGCGTTTGCCGTCCGAAGAAACGAGTGAGGAAACCGAACAACCAACCGCCTCCCGACCCGAAGAAGCCGGCCAGCGTGTCGGCGTGTTCCTCTGTGAATGTCGCGGCGAGATCGGAGATCGTCTCGATCTCGAGACCGTCGCGGCCCACGCACGGGACCAACCCGACATCGTCGATGTCTGGGTCCACGAAGCGCTGTGTTCGGAAGCTGGTCAGCAATTCATTACTGATAACTGTGAGGAGGAGGCGATCGACCGCGTGGTGATCGGGGCGTGCACGCCCAAGACCTACGAGCTGATCATCCGGCGCGCCATCGAGAACGCGGGATTGAACAAATATCTCTACGAACAGGTGAACCTCCGCGAGCAGTGCGCTTGGATCCACGAAGAGTCGCCGCGTGTGACCGATAAGGGCTGCTCCCTCATCGCGAGCGGTATCGCCCGTGCACGAGAGCTCGAGCCGCTCGAGGATGTGCCCGTCGATATCCTCCCCTCCACCGTGGTGATCGGTGGCGGCGTGGCCGGTATGGAGGCTGCGCTCGATATCGCACGCGCAGGGTACCAGGTCTTCCTCGTCGAGCGCGAAGAACATCTCGGCGGACGCGCGTTCGAGCTGAGTATGA
The DNA here is from genome assembly GCA_964609045.1 of uncultured archaeon. Lineage (GTDB taxonomy): Archaea > Thermoplasmatota > Penumbrarchaeia > CAZSUE01 > CAZSUE01 > CAZSUE01. The sequence goes on from CAZSUE010000041.1 coordinate 7,394, forward strand.
CCTTTCCCACCCACAACTGCGGTATCTGCTGCGTCCAGTCCTGTAAGATGTGCGCGCTGACGCCCAAGATCGAGGATTTGGAGCAGCAACCGAACATCGAGGTACTATTGAACAGTTCGGTGCGCACGATCCAGGGCGGACTCGGCCACCGCTATGTGACACTGGATACGCCCGACGGGGAACGCGTCATCGAGGCGGGGACCATCGTTATCGCCACCGGCTCGCGCGTATTCGATCCGTCCAGGATCCCGGAATACGGGTACGAGAACGACGATGTGATCACGACGCTGGAACTCGAGCGGTTGATCTGGGAGGAGCGCGAGCACGGCGGCGACCTCCGACGCCCGTCCGACGGCCAGATCCCCAAAGTGGTCAATTTCGTGCAGTGCGTGGGCTCGCGCGATGTGAACCGCGGGAACGCACATTGCTCGCTCGTATGCTGTACCTACGCCATCGGCCAGGCGCGTGAGATCAAGCACCGCCATCCGGATACCGAGGTCTATATCCATTTCATCGACCTTCGCGGTCCCTATCGCGGCTTCGAGGAGTTCTGCGAGGAAGCGAAGATCGAAGGCGTCCAGTTCGTACGCGGCCGCGTCGCGGAAGTGATCGCCGACAAAGGGGGGCTGGAGGTGCGTAGCGTCGATGTCGATATCGGCGACCCGATCTCCATCGAGTCCGACCTCGTGGTCCTTTCCGTGGGCCAGGAATCGCGACCGGAAACGCTCCGGCTTGCGGACATACTCCATCTCGAGCTCGATATCGACGATTTCATCAAGGATGTGAACCCGATGCTGACGCCCGAGATGCGACGCGGCGTGTTCGTCGCCGGCACCGCCCAGGGCCCGAAGGGGATCCGCTACTCGGTCGAGGACGCGAGATCGGCGGCGACGCTCGCCATCGAGCTGATGGGGAAGGGTCGTACCACCATCGAGAACCGCGTTTCCGTGGTGGACGAATCGCGTTGCATCGGCTGCGGACGCTGTGCGGAACAGTGCGAGTTCGGCGCGGCCGAGCTGCACGAGCTCGAGGGCGGACGGCTCGTCTCGCGTGTGGATCCGATCCTCTGTCGCGGCTGCGGCGCATGTTCCGCCACATGCTGTAACAAAGCGATCTCGGTGCATCACTATCGCCGCAAGCAGATCATCCCCATGATCGAAGCTGCATTGCGGGGGGTGGTGCGATGAGCGCTGCGGAAGCGAATCTGAAGGAGGCGCTCGAGGAGCGCGCGACGACCCACGATCTGGATGTGGATCTGGATGTGGATGCCGAGAGCGAGCCCGACCGCGGGAACGGGGCGGACTACGAGCCGAAGGTGATCGTGTTCAGTTGTAATTGGTGCTCGTACACCTCGGCGGACCGTGCAGGCGTGAACCGCGATCGTTACCCGGAAAATGTGCGGGTGATACGGTTCATGTGCTCGGGACGGGTCGAGCCGCAGTTCATATTGAAGGCGTTCGAGTTCGGCGCCGACGGCGTGATCGTCACCGGCTGCCGTATGGGCGAATGCCACTATCTCACCGGGAACGAGAAGGCGAAGGCGCGCCTCGAGATGACGGCGAAGCTCCTCGAGACGCTCGGACTCGGTGCCCAACGGCTCGGGTGGGAGTGGATGTCTGCGGCAGAGGGCGCGAAGTTCGCTGCGACGGTCACCGACTTTACCGAGCAGATCCGAGCTCTTGGGCCGAACCCGATCCTTAGGCGCGCGGAACGAGGCTGAGAGACAACCCATGGTCAAATTGGTGCTTTTTGCGCTAGTACTTGGTCTTTTTGGGTTAACACTATATAGGCGGAGCGCTGCGCCTCTGTTCTCGGTCAGCCACGAATGAGGCGTGACGAAGTTGGGTGACGGGCGATAGATGATAGTTGATCGATGATGGAAGATGGATGATAGTTGATCGATGATGGAAGATGGATGATAGTTGATCGATGACCGATGATGGATCATCGTGTCCATGTGAAAAATACAGCGAAGTGCGGCGTCACGCTGAGAATAGCTCGATGAAGTGTGGAAAGAACCGGCGGTACGCTGCACAGAGATACGACCGGTCTGGTCGAGGATCGAACGGCACCTCCCGGTTCTTGGGGCAGCCGCCGTAACAGAACCGCAGCCACTGGCACTCACGGCAGCGCGATGAGCGCGCATATTTTGCTGCAACCGGTGCGAACGCCCGCTCGCGTCCCTCGAAAAGCGTCCGCAACGACGAGCGATGGATATTCCCCAAATGCCACTTGGGCCGGACGAAGAAGTCGCAGGGATACGCATCGCCGTTATGCTCGATAAGGAGGTAGTCGGCGCACTCTGGCTCCAGCGCGCAGTACCCCTTCGAACCGCCATTGAGGAATACGTGGAGGCTGTCGAAGAGCCGTATGGAGACGCGGTCCGCCAGCGGTTTCCAGGCCGTGGCGAGCTCGCAGAGGAACCGGCCATATGCATCGGCGGTTACGGATGCACTAAGACGTTTGTTCGCAGCGTCGGCGCCGACGGCGGGGAGGAACTGGAGATGGGTGAACCCGGCGTCGACGAAGAAGTCCAGCAGCGTCGCTGCGTGTTCGACATTCGCGTCGCTCACCACACAGAGGATATTGAGCGCCACATCGTGGCGGTGGAGCAGTGCGGCCGCGTCCATCACGCGCGGCCACACCGACTTTCCGGTTGGCGTTCGTCGGTAGCGGTCGTGGAACGCACGCGGCCCGTCGAGGCTCAGCCCCACCATGAACCGGTATTGGCCGAGGAACCGCGCCCACTCCTCGTCGATACACATACCGTTGGTCTGGAGCGCGTTGCCGACCCGTTGGCCGGGCGCACCGAACCGCTGCTGGAGCGCGACGACATGCCTGAAAAGATCGAGCCCCGCGAGGGTGGGCTCGCCGCCCTGCCAGACGAACACGGCGGGATCGAATTGGAGTGCGAGATAGTCCTCGATGAGCGTCGCCAGCGTCTCTTCCGACATCTGCGCGCGCTCCTCTTCCGCATCGGGATAGGTATCTGCGACCCGGAGATAATAGCAGTACGCACAGCGGAGGTTGCATCGATACGACACCGGCTTGACGAGGAGCTGGAACGGTCGTTGTGGAGACTTCGGCAGCTGCCCCTCCGCAGGGTCAGGCACCCCTTCGTTCACGCTCATGCAAAGCGCCCCGCCACATGGGTGACGAACCGATGGAGGTTCCGATTCCGCATCAACCGCTCGAGGAGCCGGAGGAGCGGGAGGAGCATTGCCTCCGTCACCTCGATCTTCCCATAATCACGCCGGACCCTCTTCTGCGGTGGGACCGTCCCGTCGAGGAGCGGGTCATCGGTCTCGCGCATCCACCGCTCGAGCCGCGCCCGCATCCGTTCTGCAACCGTCCGGTACGCCGGCTCGTGGATGAGGTTCGTACGCTCGTGCGGATCAACCTCGAGGTCGTAGAGCTCCTCGGCGGGTTGCGGCCGGTGGTAGCTCCGAAGTCGCCTCACCGCGCGCCCGGTGAACGACGGGGCAATATCTTTTGGAAGATGGTAGCGCGTCGCCAGCGGCTTGAAGTTCCGGATATATTTGTACCGCCTCGTGCGCACACAACGGAGCGGATGATAGATCTCGTGATAGGTCTTTTCCGCATAGACGGCGTCGCGGACAGCATCGGTCTCGCCCTCGAGGATCGGGAGATAGCTTCGCCCCTCGGGGTCCGCGATATCGTTCTCGTTCGTATCGACACCGTCAACGCGGTCGGCGCCAACGATGGCGAGGAGCGTGGGGAGGAGATCGATATTGCTCACCAGCGAGCGTACCACCCGCCCGTCGGACCACGGCGCGTTGGGCCAGCCCATCACCAATAGGATCTTGATGCCCGGATCGTAGAGCGTGCATTTGGCGCGTGGGAACGCGATACCGTGGTCGGTTGTGTAGATGAGGAGCGTCTCGTCCCGCAGCCCGTGGCGCTCGAGGAGCGCGACGAGTCGTCCGACCACACCGTCGACCGCCTCCACCGCGCCGTAGAGCTCGGCGAGGTCGCGCCGGACCAAGGGCGTGTCGGGGAGGTAGGCGGGCACCGTCACCGTCGCAGGATGAACGGGGTCGGCCCATATGATATGCGGCCGATGGACCTCCGGCGTGCCGATGGAAACGAAGAACGGGTCGGCGTCGTCACGATGCGCTTGGAGGAACTTCTCGTAGGTCTCCATCATGAACTGTGGCGAGTAGTAGTGCTCCGCACGGCGCGGGCTGACGGTATCGTACCCGAGCGTCTCGGCGTCGGCGCTCTCGTGCTGGAACCCGAGGAGGTGCGTGGTGTACCCCGCCCGCTTGAGGTACATCGGGAGCGTGGTGTTCGCTTCGGGGAGCGACCAACCACGGTTCACGAGCCCCATGAGACCGTTCTGGTGCGGGTACTTCGCGGTCTGGAGCGCGCCGCGGGACGGGCTGCACTGCGGTGCGGTACAGAAATGGTTGACGAACCGTACGCCCTCGTCGGCGAGCGCGTCGAGGTTCGGCGTACGCACCGTGTTCGGCGCGTCCGGACGCGAATAGCACCCGAGGAGTTCGCCCTGGTCGTGGGTGATGAAGATGATGATGTTCGGGCGCCTGCGCCGCGCCTGTTTCTCGCCGGCGCGTGTATCGGCGCGTGTATCTGAGTACGGATCTAAATGTGAGTCCGAATGTGGGTCCTCGTATCGATCGTTCGCCGATGGCGGTCTCGCGGTCATATCCGTTTCCTCCAGCTCTTACTATTCGCATTATTCGCATTATCGTTAGGCGAACCGGTCGAAGAAGGAACCGTCGAAGTTCTCGGGTGTGATGTCGCGCTCGAACGCCTCGATCTCTTTCACGAGCGCGACGAGCTTCCGGTTGAGCGGGGTGGGGACATCGTGCGCCTCGCCCTTTCGTACGATATACCCGTTGAGATGATCGATCTCGGTCTTCTTGCCGCGCTCCAGCGACTGGAGGCTCGACGATCTGAGTTTCTTGTACTTCGACCCGATGATCTTGATGGTGAGGTGGCGTTTCCAGTCGGCGAACTTCCCATTTTTGCGGATGAACTTGTAATAATCGAGCTTGTCCGCATACGGCTTCACATCGACCTCCATGGCGTTGGCCACGGCGATCGCCTCACGGATGATCTCGATGAAGATCGCACGGACCTTCTTGAACTTGAGCATCTCGCCGAGGTAGAGCCCGCAGATCGCGCCGAGCGTGGTGATACATGCGTTGATGATCAGCTTCGAATAGAGCGCGCCGAGAATATTGTCGGTGACCACCACCGGCACCACCGCGCTCATCACCCGCTTCGCCGTATCGAGATGCCGGTCGGCGGCGGGATCGAGGGTACCGATGACGAACTCGCCGTCCGAGGTCATCTCGAGGTCGCCCGGGTTATGCATCGTCCCGCCCCAGCCCACGGTGCACCCGATGACGCGCTCGCTGCCGACGATATCGGCGATAGTTTCCTCGCAGATACCGTTCTGGAGCGAGACCACCGCGCTGTCGTCTTTCAATAGCGGGAGGATGTGCTCGGCGGCGTCCGGCACATCGGGCGCTTTCATGGCGAGGAAGACGAGGTCCTTCCTTTCGTCGACCGCTTCCGGCGTCGCCACCGCGCTCATGGTCACGGTGTGCTCGCCCCTGGCGCCGAAGATATGGAGCCCCTTCGTGCGGACGCGTTCGGCGAGGTCCGGATATTTGGTAACGATCTCCACATCCTCGCCCGCCTTTGCGATCAACGCCGCGCTGACGCCGCCGATGGAGCCCGCGCCCACGACCAATAGCTGTCGCTGCTCATCAGTCTCGGCCATTCGCTCATCCCCAGACTTCTCTCTATTTCGCGGTGCAGTTGAACCGCGTTTTCATGTAAGTACTCTTTGGTTATGGGGGTTGGGGAACAGGGGAACGAGGGATTGGGGAACAGGGGAACGAGGGATTGGGGAACAGGGGAACGAGGGATTGGCGATCGTTCGAAAAGATGGCCGAAATTCTTGGGGCCCCTATTGTAATTGCGCGAGTAGCATATGATCCTCAATGGTTTGATGTGGCACATTCCGACCACAGTCGGAGCCAGACCTCAGTCCCGTCCCCGGCTGATGCAGAAGGAGAAGTATCTCGGCATTCCCGAGACCACGCGCCGGCCGCTGACGCGCAACGCGATCTCAATACACAACTACAGGGATCGGTTCGATTTGATGAAACCTATTGGCCGATCGCCCATCGCCCGTGCCATGAAGTGGCGGTCGCTCCCGCCGTCGATCAATGGAGCCGTCGGAAAAAATGCACACGATCCGTTTCTATTAGGAGTTCTGTAACGGATACGGGCCGTGGTTGTTGGAGTTCGAAAATCCGTTGGGATAGGGCCCTGCGGACGCGGTAAGCTCGCGCAGCTGCCGCTCCAGCTCTTTGGCTTTCTGCGGCCCGGTGAGCGGCGAGACCTCTTTCATGACGAGGTCGATCAGTTTCTGCACATCGCGCTTGTCCAGCGTGCCGTTGGCCGCACGGAGTTTTGTAAGCTGTTTCTGGATGATAAACTCGCCGAGCATTCCGATGGAACGTTTGACCACTTTTTCGATCGCATCGATCGCGTAAGCATTCGAGTGGGTCATAACATCATGAACTCCTACTGTCCAAACCTACCTCCGATCGCTGGGGGACGCGAATCCATTACCGAGGACCGGGCGGAAGGGGCGGAAAGAATATACCCGGGGAGTGTTTAGTATAAAAACTATACCTATAGGTCTATTTAATAGTTGCGACGATGAGGGCGAAAACATAAATAGCGCAGGGAGGGGAACTGGGGATGAGGGGTCGGGGGTGGGGCGGCCCCCGTTCCCTCGTCGCGCCATTCCTCGCTTCGCTCAGAGTCAGCGTCCGGCGACAAGTGTGTCGCCGGAACCCCAACCCCCCGTTCCCATGTTTTTCATACCAATTCCAATTCCAATCCCAGTTCGGTTCCTAATTTGCGCGTTGCGAGAGATTGGACGGACGCGGATACCGCCTGGCGGCGATTGCGCTCCGGCTCGCATCTCATCCACAACTGGCAAGAGTCCATATGAGCTTCGCTCTTGAAGGCGCAAAAGTTCCGTGCCGCTCGCACGCCGCCACCGACGAAGATGAGCGTATTGAAGGCCATGGGGTCCCAGAAAAGTTACGCCGAAAAGACGATCATGAGCGCGAATACGACGAGCGTCTCGGAAGATCGACGCCCGCCGCGATATATCGAACGATATCTCGATCTCGATCGTCTCTATATGAACCGTTCTTGGACGGGGCATGTGTCCGCACCGGTACTATTGCACTTCGTTCCACATTTCGCCCATCACCCCTATAGCTTCAAACGTCCGTTGTAACCTCGATCGCGCCTTCTCTCCTGGCGTTGGTCGCGATTCTGCGGGGGATGGAACGAAAGAGCATTTCGACTCACCGCAAGTTCTCAAT
>CAZSUE010000042.1:0-14697 GCA_964609045.1 uncultured archaeon
CCAAGGGCACGCTGAAGGCCGCGCCGAAGACGCTGCGCATGCTCGAAGAAGAAGAGCCGGCAGAAGAGATGCATGAAGCCGAAGCCGAAGCCGAAGCCGAAGTTGAGGAAGCCGAAGAGATCGAGGAAGCGCCTGAGCAAGTGGCGGAAGAAGAAGAAGAAGAAGCCCCCAAACCGGTCGCCGCACTCCCATGTCCACGCTGCAAGGCGGATATCTACCTCCCCTCGCTGGAGTTCCCGCAACGCATCGAGTGTACGAGCTGTGGTGCCAAGGGCACGCTGAAGGCCGCGCCGAAGACGCTGCGCATGCTCGAAGAAGAAGAACCGGCAGAAGAGGTGCCCGAAGCCGAAGTTGAGGAAGCCGAAGAGATCGAGTGCCCGGATTGCGGTGCACTCCTTCCTGCCGAGACGGAACAATGTCCGGAATGCGGTGCGCTCTTTGCACCGGCGGAAGAAGAAGCGGTCGAAGAAGCGGAAGCTGAAGTTGAAGCCGAACCCGAGGCCGTGGAAGAAGCCGAAGTAGCGGAGGTTGAAGTAGCGGAGGTTGAAGAAGCGGTCGAGGAAGAAGAGGCAGCGCCGAAACCGGTTGCCGCACTCCCCTGTCCACGGTGTAAGGCGGATATCTACCTCCCCTCGCTGGAGTTCCCGCAACGCATCGAGTGTACGAGCTGTGGTGCCAAGGGCACGCTGAAGGCAGCGCCGAAGACGCTGCGCATGCTCGAGCAAGAAGAACCAGCAGAAGAGGTGCCCGAAGCCGAAGCCGAGGCTGAGGAAGCCGAAGAGATCGAGTGCCCGGATTGCGGTGCGCTCCTCCCCGCCGGTACGACCGAGTGCCCGGATTGCGGCGCGTCACTGGTCGCGAAACCGACCGCGGAAGAGGAGGGTGAGGAGACGCCAGTGGAACCTGAAGCCAAACCTGAAGAAGCACCGGCAGAACCGGAGCCAGCAGAGGGTGAGGATGAGGTTGAAGCTGAAGCCGCGCCTGAGGTGACGACAATATCTTGTCCGCGCTGTAAGGATCCCATCGAGATCCCCGCTGACCCCGCGGCTTATCCGTATCGGATCGAATGTCAGAGTTGTGGTGCAAAAGGTACGCTGAAGAAGCCGCCGAAAGCAGTCCTCGCAGCTATTGAGCAAAAGGCTGTCGCATGGATCCCCTGTCCGAAATGTAAGGAAAAGATACTATTGACATCGGTGGATTTCCCACAGCGCATCGTGTGTGGCCACTGTGGCACCAAGGGCACACTGAAAGCTGCTCCGAAGAATCTACGAATGATCGAGTAGAACCCCCGCTTCAACGGGACGGTACATCGAAGGGAGCCAGTCCGTTCGACCAGGTCCCCTTTTTTTTCATTTTTTTCATTTGGCACACATGACGACGGTCGGAAGGTCGTCGACAGCTCTATGACCGGTTCAGTCTCACGCGCAGCGAGATACTGGTTTTTCGTAGAATTCGAGGGTAAAAACATTCTTAAATGATAAATTCATTGCAATGACACTTCTACACTTCTATCTCCAGGATCACAATATCGGCTAGGTGCTTGTAATGGGTTCGGGGTTTTCCAATAATGACGATGATGACGAGATCGAACCGGAATATGAGGGTGATGAGATGGGAGACGACGACGATTTCTTAGTCGAAGATGAAAACGATACTGAAGAAGACGAAGAGGACCTGATGGATGAATTAGGTATCGGCCCCATCGATCTGCAGGTCACCTCGGCATCTGATATGATCGATAAGATCACCGCGAAAAAAGAGGAGGTGCCCGAGAACGAAGAACCCCCGTCTACCGATGCTGAAGGACCGGGTGAACCCTCCCCATCGTCAAGCTCGATGAAAGATGAATATTTGTCGCGTCAGAAGAAAATGTCGATGGATCTTCTTTCGTTGAAAAAATCGGCAAAGGTCCCGTCGAGAGCCGGGGGGGACGATGAGCCGGGCGAAGAATATGACGAGGAAAAAGAACGGCAGCTCGAAGCAGCACTTCGGGATCTAAAGGAGTCGCTCGACGAGTATCAGCGAAAGGGCGCGGATGTTTCCAAGCCTGCCGCGTTGATCGACCAGGCAATAGCGGCGTTGGACCAAAAGAAATTGTTAAAGGCTGAAAGTTACACCGATCGTGCTCGTAAAGCGCTCGATGCAGTGATCGATGTATTCACCACCGAACAGGTCAATAAACGCGTTTCTGAGATCACAGATCTCCTTTACGAGCTCGAAGACGAAGGAGTGGATATCGATGAGCCAGCGGCAATGATCGAGGACGCAAGGCAGGTGTTGGCCGAGGACCCAAGTCAAGCGCTCGCATTCGCCCATGAAGCAGAGACCCAGTTAGAGACGCTCCGTGCGCAATACGAAACGGAACAACGGAAGGCCGAGGAAGAGCTCAGCGAGGCGATCAAACGTAAGAATCGTGAATTAGCCATCGAGCAGGTCGAAAGCGCCGAGGTCCTCCTCGAGGATTATGTCGATGCAGGTCTTGAACTCGACGACGCACTCGCATGTATGGACCATGCAAAACAGAAACTTGAGGCAGCGGCATATAATGAATCGCTCGAGCTCGCGCGCAAAGCCAAACATCTTGCACGTGAAGCGAAAAAGGCGCATAAGATCGCGAATATCGGCGAAATGTTGAGCAATACCGAGTCACTCCTCGAGGAGGCAGCGGAGGAAGGTATCGACGTCTCACAACTCGACGCACGCTTGGCCGTTGCGAAAGAATCGCTCGAAGAGAACGATTTCGACCGGGTGACCGAGATATTGCTTGAGATCAAGAGTGGCATTCCAGCCGCGCGGAAGGAGTATTATCAACAGCAATATCAAGAACACCACGACCGTGCGCTGGCTGCTTTGGAGGAGATCGAGACGGAAGCGATCGATACAACCGAAGCGGAGGCGTTGCTTCAAGAGGCGTCGGACGCGTACGAGGCCACAGATTATCAGCGTGCCTATAATACCACCTCCGAGGCGCTCGAGATCGTTCAGAAGCTCAAAGATATGGAAAAGTTCTCTGCGATCGAGCGCAAGATCATGAGGGTGCGCGATCATATTGATAAATATCCAGACGAAGGAACGCAATTCGAGCGAGTCAACGATCTACTGGAACGCGCGGAAAAATTCAAGATCGAGAAACCGAAGGTCGCCACTCGGCTCGTAACGAAAGCAGAGGAGGAAGTGGAAGAGAAGATAACGAAGATCGAAAAGAAGCGCGCCATTGTGGCGATACGTGATCTGGAAAAGAAGATCCAACGCGACAGCCGAGCCATCGATTATTCTGGTGTCACCGAGACGATCCAGGAGGCGCGGTCCTATCTTAAAGATGCGCCCGCGCGCGCGAAACCCATCATGGAACGGGCAAACCGTGAATACGATCGGAAGATCCTCGATTATCGTCGGGATTCGATACGTGATACGATCGAGGAAACGACACGAAAAATGCAGACCCTCGCGGAAGCGGGGTTGGAGATCGAGGATATTCGATCGCTCCTCGATCAAGCGAAGATGGCGCTGGACGGCGACCTCTTTACCGACGCTCTCGATGCGGTCAACGAGTCGAAAGCGCTGCTGGAGGAACGGATGGACGATTATGAGATCCAGCAACTGGAGGAGTCGTTCGAGGAAGCGAGATCGAAGATCGCAGAGGCACAAGAAGCAAGATATAATACGCGGAGCGCCGAGAACCTATACGAAAAAGCGACCCAGTGCTTCGAACAACGTGATCTCGATAGTGCGCGCGATTATATCAGCCGCGTTTCGCGGGCACTTTCGAAGGCGGAGGAACGCTATTACAAGGCTAAGATCGATGATGAGAAGCTGATCATCAATTCGATGATCAATAAACTGGAAACGATCGATGCGTCAACCGATGAATTCCGGTCCGCACTGGACATGATCGATTCGAAGATCGAAGCGGGCGAAAACCAAGCTGCATATGATGCTGCAGCGAAAAACGCTCGGCGCGCGAGGGAAGAATACGAGTCGACGTTGGAAGAAAAGACGACTGGCTTGGCGGAAGAATATCGTGATAAGCTCGAAGAAGCCGCACAGAAGAAGATCGGTACGCCCAATAGCCGGATACTATTCAATGAAGCGATAACCGAATATGAGCAGGAGCATTATGAGCAAGCCTACGAGATCCTCAGGGAAGTTGCAGCGAAATATAAGAAGGAATATAAACGCGGTGTGATCCGTGGATATGTCGACACGATGGATGCGTATTTTATCATCCTCAACAATCTTCGGGACGAGGGGAAAGATGTTTCGGAAGCGGAACGGCTCTTGAAAGGTGGCAAACAAGCACTCCGTAAGCGTCAATTCAAAAAGATCGACGAGTCACTCCACACCATCGAGGAATTGCTGGGCGATGACTTCCAGACCTATCGAAAAGAACACGCCGAAGAAGTACTCGAGAAGTATCGTCGGCGCCTCGATGAATTGGTCCAAGAAGGTGCTACAGGTGAGGTCGGGCGCTGCCGTGCGCTCATCGAGGAACTGGAACGAGAAGTCGAAGAGGGTAATTACGGATCGGTCTTTTCGAGCGAGACGCGGCTCCAAACGCAAATCGAAGCAGTCGAGGCGGAGCTGCAGTTCGACCAGCTTCATGAACGCTATGACAAATTGGAACAGCTCGATAAAAGGATCAAAGCACGAGGCGAGGATGTGGGTGGTGTCGACGTCCTTTTCCAAACTGCTGCCACCGAGCTTGAGAAGAGATCGGTCGATGACGCACAAGCTGCGCTCGAAAAGATCGAAGCGAAATTCGAGCCCTATATCATGGAATTTCGCGAAGAAGAATACAAGAGCCAATTGGAAGCGTTGACCGCTCGTCTCGAGCAGTTACAGGCGAAAGGGTTGGAACTTTCGGCGGTCGAAAGCGAGCTTGGCAATGCGGAGACTATGTTGCTTATGGGTATGGTCTCCGATGCAAAGGAGCCGCTCAATAAGGCGAAAAAGTTGATCGTCGCACAAGAGAACGAATTATTGCGTGAAAAGTGTACGGACCAGATCGGTCACCTCCAGACGGAGGTCGCATCGCTCGAGGAGTATGGCTATCAGACCGACGCTTTGGAGTCAATGCTCGTAGAGGCAAGTGAGGCAGTGGTCGAGGAACGGTTCGACGCGGCGGCAGAGCAGATCGAATCACTGGAAACGCAGATCGAGACGTCGAAAGAGGAACTGGTCCTTCAAGTACTGGAGAACCAGATAGAAGAGGCAAGGTCGACCCTCGCGCGTCTCGAACAGTACGACCAGCGCGCCGAGACCGCCGAGGAGGAGCTCGGTGCCGTTGACGAAGCACGACAAGCGGACGATATCCCCATCGCCCTCTACCACGCGTTCAAGTCAAATCGACTCGCGAGGAACCGTTTGTACGAGATTTTCGAGGCACGCTGGGAAGAGAAATTTGAAACAGTCCAGCGGCTGTTCGATAATGCCAGCGATATCGGTGTTGACATCGTCGAGGTATTGGAACAGTTCCAGACGGCCAAGGACAAGCGCGAGGAACGGGACTACGACGACGCGCTCGAGCTGCTCGACGAAGTTCACGCGACCACCAGTCAGCTCCGGACCAGCTATCTTATCGAACATAGCGATGATGCGCTCGAGCATACGGAACGGTTCCTCGCCGAGATAGAAACGTTGGGCGAGGATGTGAGCGAACCGCTGCAATATCTCGACGCGGCGCGGGAGGCGCTGGCCACCGATCAAATGAACGAGTTCGAGATACAACTCGACGCGGCGATGTTGGCCGCGGAGGAGATCAAGAACGAATACTTGCGGCGCGCGCTGAAAGAGCGGATCGAAGCGTTCGAAGAGAGGCTGGCGCACCTCGACGAACTGGGTCTTGAGACCGGCGAATTGCAACCGCAGGTTGAGGATGCGAAAAAGCAGTACGCCATCGAGGATTGGACGCGGGTCCAGAGCGTACTGGACGATGTAGAACAACAAACAGAAGCGATCGAGCAGGAATACTACGAGTCTGCCGCAGAGGAGGAGCTCGAGAGTTCCATCGAACTGATCACCGAGATGGTCGATCTTGGGGCGAATGTGGACGAAGCGGAAGCGATCCTCGGCGAAGCGAAGCAGGCCTTCAAGAACGAGTCGTTCAAGATGAGTATGGAGAAGGCGATCGCAGCGCGTGAGGACGCCAAGGAGGCCGGCAAGCAGTACATGGCCGAGATCGTGCAGAGTGCGCTGATCAATACGGAGAACATTATCGAAGAATGCAAGGATCTAGGCGCAGAAGTGTCACATTGTGAGGAACTATTGGACCAAGCGAAGGCGAAATATGAAGAGGACGATTTCGACCGCGCCGAGGAACTGGCCAAGGAAGCGAAGGTCGGTGCGCGTGAGATCAAGAATCGTGAGCTCAAGGTTTGGTGTGAGGCAAATATCGCGAAGACGCGCGACCGTATCGGTGAGATCGGGGAATTGGATGTCGATATCTCCGATGCCGGACTGCTCATCCACGACGCCCAAGCAGCCTATAACGAAGGCGACCTCGAACTGGCGCGATCGCTCGTCTTCCAAGCGCGTGAGACCACCGAGGAGGTCAAGAACCAGTACCTCGAAGAACGCAGTGTGCGCGTGATCGACGAGACGCAGGATGTCCTCAACGAGCTGAAGGATATGGGGCTGGATGTGGCGGAGACCCAGGAATTGCTGCAGAAAGCGGAAGAGGCACTGGAAGCCAAAGATTACGCAATATCGCTCTACTATCAGTTCAAGGCGGAACGATCGGCGAAGCACCAGAAGAGGGATTTCCTCGATCAACGCGGTCAGGCGACGGTGGATTATATTCGGCACCAGATCGGAGAGGTCGAGAGCTACGAACAGGACACGAGCGGGCTGGAGCAGTTGCTCGTCCAAGCGAAGGACGCCATGGAGGAGGACGACTACGCCTCGCTCGACAGTTATAAACGCGAAGCAGACGCCATCGCCGCTGAAGCACGTGAGAAGGGGCTCCATAAACGCTCCATTAATATTTTGATCGCGACCCAGAACTATATCGAAGAGGTTCGGAAGCTCGGGCTCGAAGTGGACGAAGCAGAGCGGTTCCTCCAGAAATCGGAAGCTGCCTACAGTATGGAAGAGTACGAGAAGGTAGAAGAGAACGCGAAGAAAGCGGAGTCACTGGCCAAAGAGGTCGAACAACAGTACCACGCGCAGAAGGCGATCGATACGATATCGGCGATCCAGCCGGTGATCGAGGAGATCAAGGTGATGGGCGCCGATGTCGAAGAGGCCGAGAATCTTTTTCAGAAAGCGCAAACCGAGTTCTATCATAAGAAATACATCGAAGCGAAGGACTATGCGACGAAGGCGGGCGAATCTGCGCAGAAGGCGAAACAGCTCTATCAGACGAAACGTGCGAAAGAATGCATCACGATCATGAAAGACGCGATGCTCCATCTCCAGAAGATGGGCGAGGAATCGGCACTGGCAAGCCAGCTCTTTTCGCAGGCGATGCAAGCGGCGAAGAATAAGAATTATTCGCGTCTCGATGAAATTACGGAACGAACCGAGTCTTTGGTCCAAGAGAAGCGTCAGCGACAGACCAACCTCACCTCGAACGCGAAAGAGATATTGAAGCATCGCCTCGACGAGGTCGAAGCGCGCGATGTTGATGTTAGCCAGTGGCGCGAACGGCTCGAAGAGCTGGACGAGCTCTTTGAGGAAGAAGAGTTCAAACGCTACACCGAAGAACTCATCCAGATCAGCGAGGAGGTCGAGGTCAAACTCGCCGAGCGCATCATTCACGCGCAAGAGTTGCTGATGAAGACGAAAGGGCTCGTCAATGCGCTCAAAGAACACGGCGTCATGGTGAGCATACCGGAGAATCTCGTTCGACGCGCAGAGAACGAGTATGAAGAAGAGAATTATAAGAGCGCGGAGCAGTATCTGCGGAAAGCGGCCGATTTCGCTGAAGAGCTGAAGACCCGACACATCTCCGACGATGCCGAGTTCGTCGTACAGGTACCGGGGGGCGAACCGATCGTACCGGCGGAGCCGGTGGACCTCATGCCCGAGGAAGCGTTAGCAGCGGCGGAGGCGGAAGCGAAAAAGGTGGAGAAACCCGCCAGTCTTCGCGAACGGACCATCGATCTCGCCTTCGAATGCCGCGAAAAGATCGAGGTGGTCGAAGCGGAGGGCGGTGACGCCTCAGTGGCCAAGACCCATTTCGACGAGGTACGAAAAGGGATGCGCACCCGCGATTTCGAATCTGCGTATCGTTTTGCCCAACTCGCAATGAAGACCCTCACGGAATAAGGCACATGCAATGGGCAAAGTGTGAGGAGTAAAGCGTGGGCAATAAAGTGTGAAGGGTGGATTGTGAAGGGTGGATTGTGAAGGGTGGATGGTTCTGGAAGTGCATGGGCCAGATGGGAGAATCCAGCCAACGGCTCCCTTCCCTATGAATGAATGGTGCATGTTCCCGAATGCCACGAACGAAAACCCCTCATTGACGTATGGCAGGTGCACGTTTTTCTGTTTCGGTGGATAAAAAAACAAAATGGTGGGGCGGCACCAACCCCGATCTCTATCCCCCAGTCCCTTCTTTTTTCAATTTGAGAACTGAGTGTTACTGAGTGTTACGTCGTCCGCCGTTTCTTGGTGCGCTTTCGCCGTTCTTTCCCTTTCGCTCCGCCTGAACCGGTCGCACTGGATACGCTGCCCTTGTCTCGTTTTTGTATCGACCCCGTTTCGCTCTCGTGGCACCGATCCGAGGATGAACGAACGGCCGTGGTAGATGGACGCGGTTTGGGTTGCTTTAGCGCATCGACGATCACTGCTTCTTCCGTTACTTCCACCGCTTGCTCGAACTCCTCTTCATACATACTTTTGATGAGGTCGGTGAGCTGGCGGGTGCGTGAGCGATTCGCGTCCCACGCCTCGCTCAGTGTGTGCATCGAGCCGATGGCCGTGAGTTGATAGTAGGTCGACAGGATGTACTCGAAGAAGATATCGTAAATGAGGTCCAGTCGCACGGGGTCGAACGAACCGTGTTGGGCGAGGTATTCGGCTCCGAGCTGGTGGGCTAATGCGGTGAAATCGATCTCGTAGAGGAGAAATCCGCGGTCCTCGAAATCGATATCGGAAAAGATGGAGCGGAATCGCTGCTTCATCTGGGTGCGTTCGATGATCGTGAGAAAATCCTCGATGATATTGGGGTGACGTCGAAGCTGAACGCTATCGGTGTTGAGGATAGCGGTGAAGGCGTCGTCGAACTCGCCGGCGTGGCCGATATCGAAGAGGAGTGTCACCCCGAGCTTGATCCGCAATGCACGCAGGAAATCTTGATAAAACAGTTTCGACGCAGGCTTATTACCCCTTTGCGATATATATTGGACTGCATCTTTCTCAATTTTAGTAATTTTGAAACCAAATAGCTCCGATTTCATCCTCGATCACCATTTTCGAAGCCCAAGCAAATGGAAGTTAATCAATAGTTTACTATTAGTCTAGTGAACCGTTATCGAGCGTAAAACCAAAGGTAACTGAAAGTTAAAAACCCTCCCCACAACCTTTATAAGGCGAACACGGCATGGCTGACTGCGGAATTCATCGCCGATCAGGCTACTTACCAAAAAGCGAAAACAAGTGATAGACATGAACACCGACAGCTCACTGTTCAACCATTACAAATCGAAGATAAGAGTGCTCACGACCGTCACCATGGTGGCACTATTAGTATTCGGAGCATTCATTACCATGATCCCAACGGTCCAGGCATTGGAGGATTACGACCCGGATGTCACAATGGACAACGATACGGCTTCGAAGCGCGTGTTACCGGGCAGTTCCGCACAGTTCAATATGATCGTGACGAATTACGGACTCGAGAAGGATACGATCTCGATCAATGTTTCCATCCCCTCCCAATATGAATCTCAGGGTTGGCAATACAGCCGTAGTATTACCGATACAACACTCAATGCGTACAGTCCTCCCGACGAACCGGATTCCGAATCGTTCTATATCGAGATCTTCGTTCCGAACGACGCCATGGTCCCGACCAAGGTCACCGCCACCGTGAAGGCGACCTCGTCGAACAGCTCGACGATATTCGATACTCAGACCGTCGAGGTATTCGTGAAACAGACCTACGGTGTCCAGATGTCGACGCCGACGAGTAAGCAGGTCAGACCCGACGATCAGGTGAGTTATGATATCAAGGTAACCAACCTCGGCAACGGCGAAGATACCATCGACCTCGAGATCACCGACACACCCTCGAACTGGCAGGCATCCTTAAGCACACCCTCCGTCGCGCTCGATGCAAAAGCCAATACCACCGTCACGCTCACTGCACGACCACCCAACACCGCGAAGACAGGCACGCAGAGTATCAATATCAAGGCGACTTCCGTCGGCAACGATACGAAGACGGCGACGATCTTCATTTCGACCCAGATCCTTCAGGTCTACGGCGTCTCGCTCTCCGTGGTGGAGAATGTACAGTACATCGATAAGGGGTCGGTGGCGAACTACCAGATCACGCTGCGCAACAACGGGAACGGCAAGGATTCGTTCATATTGGAGGTATCCAACCCGTACGCAGCAGAAGGGTGGAAGGGCCAGCTCAGCACCTATAATATCCCCGATCTCACCTCGAATGCCACGACCCAGATCACCTTTACCGTCATCGCACCGGTCGATGTGGACTACAACGATTTTGCGACCATGCGGATCAACGCCAGCTCGGTAGGCAACGCCACCAAAGAATCGTTCGCCATCACTACCACTTATATTAACCAGGATTACGGCATCACGCTCTCATGTGAGGAGAACACGAAAGAGGTCGCGATCGGCACCAGCGGTGTAAATTTTATGATCCAGGTGAAGAACACGGGCAACGGCCTCGACACCTTCAAGTTTACCGCGACGAAACCGAGCTCGAATTGGGGTGTCAACCTCCCCAGTTCGCTCACGCTCAACGGCGGCGAAGAAACCAACATCACTCTCTCCGTTACCAATGTACCCACGGATGCACTGAGCACGGGATACAATATCGACATCGTCGCCACCTCGGAGGGCGATAATAGGACATCGGCGATGTACACCGTGACCGCCCTCGTCGAACAGGTCTACGATATCAAGTTCAGTACGGCCAGCGGCAGTAGCCGTTCCGGTTTCCCCGGCGATACGCTCGTTTACTCTCTACTGATCGAGAACTTCGGGAACGGTGACGATACCATCGACCTCGCCTACCCGGACGACCTCCCTGCTGAGTGGACCACCTATTTCAGCCGGAACAGCGTCTCGCTCCCGGCCAAGAGCAGTACGAATGTGACGTATACGGTTGAACTCCAATCCGATGCCGCGCGCACCACGCGCCAGGTCCAACTGCTTGCGCGGACCGATGCGGGTACTTCCTCGAACACCACCGACGATGTGAACGCCACCGTGCTTCTCTCGATCCAGGTCAAACAAATTTACGATGTGAGTGTCAGCAGTGTCTCCTATTCCAAGAACGCACTGCCGGGAGCGACAGTTGAATATAACATCACGGTCCGCAACACCGGCACGGGCGAGGACTCCTTTTTCCTCTCCTACGAAGGCCAGCCCTATCCGGGAGGCGATACTTCCACATGGGCGAGACTGGAAACCGATTTCGTCACACTGGGGGCGAAGAACCAGACCTCGGTGTCGTTGTCCATGGAAATTCCCTCCAACGTCGATCTTGGGACGTATAACTTGACCGTATTCGGCGAGTCGCAGGGCGGTGACACCGTTACCGATTCCCAGTTGATCCAAACGATCATCAGCCCGATCTATGGGGTCTTCCTCAGTGCCACGCCCTCCAGCGCGCATATCCGATTGGAAACGAACTACACCTACGATGTGCTCGTGAACAATATCGGCAACCAGCAAGACGACTACTTGATCGATGTCTCGCTTGTGGGTGATTACGGTGGCGATGTCGAGGTATCGATACCGTCGGGGATGAGCATTATCCGTGATCTGAGCCCGAAAACCTACGAGACGCTTCCGGTTACCGTCACGATCTATCGCGATGTCGGCCCGGTGGAGATCGAGATCACCGCCACCTCGCAGGAGGATCCGGCACAACAGGATCAATTGTCGCTCACCACGCTCCTCAGGGATACCTACGACGCAACCATGGCACCGGAGAGCGATACGCTCGCCGCATCGCCCGGCGGGACGATCAATTATACGATCAACATCACCAATACCGGCACCGCGGTGGATACTTACACTTTCAAGAAAGCGGGTTCGTACAAGTCTTGGATCCAAAGCATTATCCCGCCGGCGCTCACGCTGGCGCCCGGTGAAGGGAACGCGTCCGAGTTCGTCGTGACCGTTCGTGTCCCGCTCTCTGCCGCGATCCAAACCTACGCCCTCATGATCGATGCGGAGTCGCAGGGTGCGAAGGACGCGGGCGAGACCGCCGTCGTCGATTCTATCACATTGACCGTGGATGTCACCGCGCCGCGGGCAGATCTCGTTCGCACACCGCTCTCGGCGAACCTCGACCCGGAAGAAAGCAAAACGTTCAAAATCCAGATCAAGAACCGTGGTGACAGCACCGACACCTACACGCTCGACGTCGTCTACGATTATTATTCCTGGGCGGAGATCGATTTCGATAACACGCCCATCACACTCCAGCCCACTCAGATGCAATCCGTCGACATCAACGTCACCGTCAAAGAGGACACGCCAGTGGCGCAATATGTGCTCACCATCGAATTGTACTCGGAAAGTAATAACGACGAGCTGCTCAAGAGCACCACTGTGATCGTGAATGTGCAACAAGTCTACGGTGTGCAACTCTCCACCTTCTCCGACACCGAGAATGTGAAACCGGGCGAGAGCGTGGTCTATTCCATTGGTGTGGAGAATACGGGCAACGGTGTCGACGATTTCATTCTCGCGGTATGGTCGGCCAATGCAACCCACGCCACTTGGGCCGAGGTGGGCCAAACCGGTTATCTCACCCTCGATGCGGGCGCGCAAGAGACCGTGGATGTTACGGTGACGGCGCCGGCGAAGACCGAGGTATCCCCCGTCTTGATCGCGCTCAATGCCACTTCCGCAACCGATCCCACCGCGAAGGATTCGCTCATGACCACCACCGTCGTCACGCAACAGACCTACGAGGTCTTTCTCGAAGCGCTGACCACCTCGCGATCCGTCGAACCCAACAGCACCGTGGTGTTCATGATCGATATCGAGAACGAGGGCGATGGGACCGATACCTTTATCATCGATACCAATTCCACTACGTCGTCCTATAATTCGCGCATATCGGCCTCGGTCACCTCGATCACGCTCGACGCCGGTGCCGAAGGCAACTTCGAGGTAACTATCGAGGTGCCGTACAACGCGCAACCGGACGAGGTCCATTTCTTCGTCACCGCGACCTCGCGCGGTGCCAATACCGAAGTCACCGACCAATTGGAACTCGTCGTCACTGTGGAACCGATCTACGACCTTGAGCTCGCCGGTACGAGCCTCACCAAGGAGGTCCGGCCCGGTCAATCGGCCACCTATGTCATCGAAGTGACCAATACCGGTACGGACAACGACAGGTTCAAGGTGAGCATCACCCCCGGTGCATCCGCCGGGTGGGTCGACAGCTACCTCAATACTACCTCCCGTCTCGTACCAAACGAGATGACATTTGTCCAGGTCACGCTCACCGTGCCTGAGGAACAGGCGATCGGCGAATATTCGATCACGGTGAAGGTCGCCTCCATGACCGATACGGCGGTCTTCGATACCATCAAGTTGACCATCGATGTGCTCGCACGGCGCAATCTGACGGTGAGTTCCACCGACAATATCAAGGATGTGCGACCAGGTCGGTCCGTCGTCTATGAAGTGATCATCCAGAATACCGGTACCGATAACGATACCTTCGATATCGAGCTCGATTCGCCGAATGCGACCGTCGAGAATTGGGCGGTGCCATCGTTGACCTTCGTCACGCTCGGTGCCGATGAATCGGAGGTGATCAATGTCACCGTCACCATCGACGATATCAAGCAAGAGCCGATCACCGCCGAGATCATGGTCAATGTGAGCGCGCGTGGCGACAAGGCCATACGCGCCTCGCTCGACCTCGTCGTCATCGTCAAGCCGATCTATAATGTGACACTCTCCAGCCCGGACCTCACCAAAGATGTCGAGCCCGGTGCCGAGGTCCAGTACATGATCAAGGTGAAGAACGCTGGCACGAAATCGGATCAGTTCGATGTGGAGGTCGTCTCCGGACTCTATTCCGGCTGGGTGGAAGCGTTCAACGCAACCACGCCGTTGATACCGGCGGGCGCAGCCGACTGGATCTATGTCACCGTCCAACCGGCGAACACGACTGAAGTAGGCGATTATACCATCGAGATGCGCGTCACATCCACCAGTGATGAGGCTGTCTCTACCACCATCGGTATGATCACGCATGTTCTACCACGGCGCGGTGTGGAGATCTCGGTACCTCGTGCCATTCAACAGGTCGATCCGGATGAGAGCGTGTCCTATACGCTCAATATCCATAACACGGGCACCGGTCAGGATACCTTCGACATCACCGTCGAGAACCAAGTGGGTCAACCGGCGCGCTATCTCGGGTTCATATCCACCGCCGTCGATTTCGTCATCGTCGATGCGGACGAGACCACGGAAGTGACGATAACGGTGGACATACCCAACAACGAGCCGCCGGCGGATATC
>CAZSUE010000043.1:0-14662 GCA_964609045.1 uncultured archaeon
GTTGACCGCGCCGAAAAGGGACCGCGCCGCAGCGCTGGAAGCAGCGTTTCTTGCGAGCTATCGTGGCGAGCAGCGGCAGTTCGCCGCGTCGGTATTGGCGCTGGGGCGCGATAGCTATCGGCTGCGGGACGACGATAATATCTACCTCGGCCGAATCGAGCACCCGCTCCTCCTCGCCCAGAGGGAGGCGGCCCGTCGTCTCGCGCACCGCGATCGCGAGTTGGAGTTCGAGTTCGAGTTCGAGTTCGACCATATCCCTTCGGCGGCGACACTCGCGCGTGCACTGCGTGAGCCAAATTATCGGGTGGCATTGGAGCGCGAACAGCATGACGATGGCACTGACGGACGGGGTGAGGGCGATGCGGTGCATGCACGGCAATTGACCGGCCAGCCGGCGGGGCCGGGCATCGCGCACGGTCGGGCGCGGGTGGTCACCGACCACGACGCGCTCTTTCGGGTGAAACGGGGCGAGGTGTTGGTCTGCGACGCGGTCGAGCCGAACATGACCTTCGTCATACCATTGGTCTCCGCCATCGTCGAACGTCGTGGCGGCATGCTGATCCACGGCGCGATCATCGCGCGCGAATACGGGCTCCCCTGTGTCACTGGCATCCCCGATGCAACGCGCTATATCGATACCGGGATGACGGTCACCGTGGACGGGTACTTGGGCATCGTGGTGATCGGCGAACGCGGCGACGCGCCCACTGCGGCGGATGCGGACACGTCGACGAGCCATGAGGAGTAACGGAGGAACGGAGCATGAAGATCGGCTATCCGTGCATCAACTGGACCATCGGCTGCAAAGGCGATCGCACCTTTCGGCTCAAATCGTATTCGGAATCGCGGTTGCGCGAGACGGTCAAAAACAACCTCGACTGTCTCGAGACGATGCTGGCGTTCAATATCGAGCAGGGGCTCCTCTTCTTTCGGATCACATCGGATCTCGTCCCGTTCGCATCGCATCCCGTTTGCGAGCTGGACTGGGCGGGAGCGTTCCGTGAGCAGTTTCGCGCCATTGGCGCCACCATCCGCCGCCACGCCATCCGCATCTCCATGCATCCCGGCCAGTATACCGTGCTGAACTCGCCCAAGGAGCGAGTGGTGGAGAATGCGATCGCGGAACTGGAGTACCATGGTACCGTGCTCGACGCGATGGAGCTGGACCGAAGCGCCAAGATCCAGGTGCATGTGGGCGGCGTGTACGGCGATAAAGCGGCGAGCATGGAACGGTTCATCGCGCGCTACGAGGCGCTGGACCCGCAAATCCGAGACCGGCTCGTCATCGAGAACGACGATCGGAGCTATACGCTCGCCGATTGCCTCGCCATCCACGACGGGTCGTGCGTCCCGGTCCTCTTCGACATCTTCCACCATGCGGTCAACCCGTCGGATCGTTCACGGGCACTGACACTGAATGAGGGCATCGCGCTCGCCGCCGCCACCTGGACGGATGACGACGGTCCGCTCATGGTGGATTATTCCTCGCAGGAGCCCGACGGGCGGCGCGGTCACCACGCCGAGCACCTCGACGAGCGCCATTTCAGCCGGTTCCTCGATACGACGCGACCGCACGATTTCGACCTCATGCTCGAGATCAAGAGTAAGGAGGAGGCTGCGCTGCGTGCGGTGACGCTCGCACAAAACGACGAGCGGGTCACACCATATACACATAAGGATTGGTATGAAAAACAAGGGACTGGAGGTTAGGGTTTGGGGGTTAGGGTTTGGGGTTTTGGGCTTGAGGAGTTGGGGCCATCCCATCCGCGTTATTTTGCATCGCGATTCGATCTAGCAGAAACGGTCTCCTCGAGCTGGGTTTCTGAACGCTGTGACAATTTCGAACCTCGATAGAAATTCTGACAAAATGTCGTGGTTCTCAATTGTAACGCCATTCAAGCTGCGGTCGACTGGAAGAGGATATCGACGATAGTGGCGGAGAAGCGCGGGAAGAGCGGCTGGAGCGGTTCGAGACCCGCGTTCTCCAGAAACGATTCCACCTCGGTCCGAAACGCCACATAGGAGCTCTTGCTTTGCGATGAGGCGCCCTTTGCGAGGATCGAGTCGCGGCGTTGGGCGAGATGATCGATGAAACCGTTGTGGTCCTCGAAGAAATGCCGGCCCGCATCGTCGTTGAGCTCGTAGAGGAGTTCGTACATCGCCGTGAGCGACAGGCTGACCCGTTTGGTGCGTCCGTTGCGGTATGCCTCGTACCGCTGGCGCAGCTGCGATGGAAGCGTTTTACTATCGAGGTCGGTGGCATCGTGGCCCAATTCTTGGAGTCGATATTGGGCGAACGCCTCGAGGGCGCGATAGAGTCGCGCCATAGCGTCGTCGTATCGGCCTTCGCTGGCGCGCCTCATCGCGTTGGCGTAGAGGTCCCACAGTAGCTCCTGCGAGATGGTCTCGAGCTGGTTGGAATGCTCGAGGAGCGCATCGAGGTAGTCGCGGTTCTCTTCGATGAGGTCGCGGGTGGAGGTATTGAAGTTCGCGACACGGCAGTTGGCGAGGAGGCGGTGTGCGGCGCGGTAATCGAACGCATCCCATCGTGCATAGGCCTTACAGAGGTTCTCGAGATTGGCCACGATGTCTGCGAGCGGCCCGTAGCCCTCGATCTTCGCACCGGCGTCCTCGACGATCCGGAGTGCGTCGGAATACGAATGACGGTTGAAGAACGCGAGCGCGCGCCGCAGTGCGTTAAGCCCGGACGCGAGCTGTGGTGTGCTCTGGAGATGGACCTCGTCGTAATCGTACTCGCTTGGCTGCTGCGTCCCGTCATTGAGATCGGCGAACCGGAAGTCGTCCTCCATGGCGGCGAGCACCAGTGCGGTCCGCATCGGGGTGGTGCCGCAGCTATAGCCGATGAGCACCCGCTCGGGCTCGAAATCGTGTCGGACGCGCTGGATGGCGCGGAGCGCGGTGATGAACGAGGCGTTGAGTGCCTCGGCGTTGTCGATCGGGAACACATCGAATCGGAAGTCGAGGTCCTCGGTTTGCTTGAGTATCTCACCGGGCGCGCCGTCGGGCCGCTTAAGCTGGTACACGCTGCCGCTCTCGCCGGCGCTGACGATAAAGCCGACATAATCGGGTTGGAAATGCTCTATCATCTCGATGATCGGTGCACTGGGTCCGCCCACCGTGGTAATGATCGCATCGACGGTCATGGTCATAACGGTCTCTCCGTTCATTCGGTATCAGATCCTGTCATTTCAGGTATATAGCGTTTATGCGCAAAGGCTAAATATGAGGTTCCACGGGCAAGGTGGCTCTACTTCAGCTATAGGATGGTAGAACGCGTCTACATTCCTTTATTGCGCGCTTTTCGTATATAATTTTAGCCCCGTTCCTCCGATCCATCCGTCAATAACAATTAACCTTCGTGCATATCGCCCCTAAGACCGGCTTAAACCTCAGGCATATCGCCCCTAAGACCGGCTATCTGTCTCACGATCGCGCCTCGTGCGCGCTTTTTCACGCATGGCTCGTGGCGCCCGATCGAGATCGGTCCGATCAGTGATATTTCCGTGCAAAGGTGATATAGCCGGTATGCCCGAGCATTTCGAACGCGGGTCGCACGCCGCCCTTCCCCACTTCGATCTCGCGCTGGATCGTTTCGAGGGTCCGGATCTCGCCAAAATCGTAGCCACGCAGCTCGCGCACCACACGCTCGACTTGGTTCATCGTCGGGACGTAGCTGGCGAAGGTGCCGCCGACGCGAAGCGCCTCGTACGCACTGGCCACCACCTCTTGCGGGGTGGGGATATCGAGTATCACCGCGTCGACCTCGCGCTCCTCGATACCGGCGGCGATATCGCCGATCTTGATCTCGACGAGATGCGCCTGCTGGGTGCGGTCGAGGTTGCGCTGCGCGATGCGTGCGAACTTCTCGCGCTGTTCATACGAGATCACCTTCCCAGTCGGTGCCACGGCATAGGCGAGGACGGTGGTGAGCGCACCGGAGCCGACGCCACCTTCGATCACGGTGGCACCGTCAAAAAGCGCGCATTGGAGCAGGATCTGCGCCGCATCCTTTGGTGTGATGATCTGCGCGCGGCGGGTGAGCGTCTCGAGATGGTCGACGAGGTTCGGTTCGAGGATGGTAAACCGTTTCGAGCCGATACGCACCACTTCACCGTAGCGTCTATCGGCGAGCTTCGAGGTGTTATAGACACCGAGCCCTTTGATCTTCTTTGTCTCGTTCTCGATGTGCACCACATACCGTTTCTCGAACTGATCGATCAGTGTGACATACTGACCGATACGCACGCATCGTTCCTCCGCTGAGCCCATGGTGGCGCGATAGCGTGCGGCTATATCAAATCGACGCTGTCAAGAGGGAAGTAACGGGTGAGGGTGGCTCATTCCAGGCAGAGCAATTAGTTAATACATTTTCTGGCGAAAACATATATACTCGACTGTTTGAATGGAATGAGCCAGGGTGAAGGGTGAAGGATGAAGGGTAAAGAGTGGTATTCGGGGGCTAATAGGCATGATTAGTAATGAGAGTGGGTTATAAAGAGAGATGGGAAAGCGGTGAAGTGCTATTGAGGGTTGAGGGTTGAGAGTTGAGAGTTGAGGTTTGCGTGCGTATGCTTACACCCGTCGCCGACGAGGTATAACCCCTCGACAGGGGTGGACGGTCCGAGCTCCTCACCCTGTCGAGCATGAGCGCACGCCGAGGGCAGACGAGGGCACAATAGCCACGGCATGTACATCGCTCGCTATCGATCTTCAATATAACCACAACCACACGCCCATGCTGTCGCGATCGCGTCTATTACGGAGATTCTGCGAACGCTGTGACCAATTTCGAACCACTACAGAGAGTCACGCAAAATGTCGAATCTCTCAATTGTAACCGTATCAACGCTCCTCTCGTTGGTTCGATCATTCTCATCGTTTCTCGTCGGGTCGGGTCGGACCGGGTCGGATCGGGTCGAGAGCGTTCGTTCACCCCAGCGGCCCGATGGGGACGAAATGGGACAGGACATAGAGCGCGTACGACGCGAGGATTGCATACGGCGCGAAGACGGCGATGACGGCAATGTACTTGTTCTTGGCAACGAAGGTCCCGTCGCTTCGGAGCTCGACGGAGCCGGGGAGGTTGTCGATGAGATACGCTTCGGAGGGGTCGTTGGGGTTATAGACGAGGAGTTCCTCCTCATCGTCCTCGAGCTTCTCCGGGTGTATCGTCTTCGTCGTCGTCTCATAGCGTTTGCCGCCGACCTCGTATTCGAACCGCATTAGGTAGAGCGGCTTGTTGTTCACAATCGCGCTGGTGGGGTGCTTGTCGATAAAGGTGGCGGTATCGAATTCGCCCTTTTCGAGTACGCGACGGTTCCGACGGTTGCGAAGGAACGCGATGGTCAGCGCGACGGCGCCACCGACGCTAAAGATGATGGGGATGAGGATCGGCGTCCAGACGCCGGCAGGGTAATCCCTCATCCCTCTGACACGCGAGATGGATGGTTCACCCGTGATATACTCGACGGTCACTGAATTATCATTATCGACATGTTCGAACGCCCATGCGGTATCGTGATAGGTGCTCCCGTCGGCGGCGGTGAATTCGTACTCCACCGCATAGATATCTTCGTCTTCGTCGCCCCAGTTGGAGAGATAGGAGTCGGTCACCCACCCGTCTGCGATGGATACATCACCGTCGAACTTACGCTCGGTCTCGATCATTTCGAGTGGGTCGAAAACCCATGTGAGCACCGCCGGAGCGATGAGAAATAACATCACAATGAAGGAAAGTCGGCTTCCGAAATGGGTGCTCTGTCTCACTTTGAAGCTTAATTTCCGTGGCGGCGGCGCGATGGCGCCCAGTAGTTCTTTTTCCATACTCATCCACTCGCGGTCTTTGCCGTTGTCATTGCGATGCTGTCCGCCGCCGCGGCCTTCACCCTATTCTCATCACGACGGCATGTGAGAGAAAAATGCAATATAGCGGTAGGCATGCGAGATCGTGTTAGACCTATTATAGATTATCCTTCCGCTCATTTTTGTCGGAAGGTCCGATCGGGCCGATCGGGGCGCCCCAGTCCAGATCGGGTTTTGGGATGGTGGCACTCATGGGCTTTAGGCTCGCGTCGCCGCTACCACGACGAAAGCGCCGTCGCCGTACCCGTCCTCGATCGGTTCGCTTTCAACACCCGCTTCGCTCCCTTCGAAGAGCGTTTGGGTATATGCGAGCTCTCCGAAGCCCGCCGCACAGAGATGGTCGACGACCTCGGGGACGGTGTAGAGCTGCGCGATGTGATAGAACGGACTTTCGGCCTTGCGCTCTCGATACCGCATTCCAAGCCAGCTTTTCTTGGCGATGAAGCCGATCAGGAGTGAGCCGCCGGGGGCGAGGACACGGAACGCCTCGGCGAGTGCGGCGTCGATGTCGTCGAGGAAACAGATCGTCGTTACCATCAGCGCTGTGGTGAAAAAGCGGTCTTTTAGCGGCAGCGCCTCCGCCACACCGCGTATGACACGGATGCCCCGCCGACGAGCGATAACGGCCATGGGCTGCGACGGCTCGATGCCGTATCCGATATTAAGCGGTGCGGCGAACCGGCCGGAACCCACGCCGATCTCGAGCGCGGGATGAACGGACGGTGACGGGAGCCGCCGCCGTACGGCGCCTAGCTCGGCGTGGTAGAGATCGCTGTGGCGCGAGAACCACTCCTCGTATTTTTCGGTATAGGTATCGAACGGCGCTGTTTTCGGCATGATCGTGTCTTCACCATCGTCCATCGTCCATCGTCCATCGTCCATCGTCTATTTTCTATCTTCTATCTTCAATCGTACACCGATCACCATTCATCGTTCATCGTTCATCGTCGGACTTTGTCTTCGCGCTGGACGCTCCCGATACCGCCGTGGAGGTGGTGGTCACCGTCGCGACCGGTGTCTTCGTTGTCCTCTCGTTCGGCCGGCGCTCGATGGGGCCATAGAGCGCTTCGTATCGCTCCTTTGTCAGCGGCTGCAGTTCCAACTTCCCGTGCCGGACCTTCCATCGCGCCCATTGGAGCAGGAATGTGGGGAGGACGAACACCGCGGCGATCATGGCATAAAAGATGGTCAGTGCGAGGATGAACCCGAACTGTCGTATTACGGGCATGAACGAGAAGACGAGGATCCCGAACCCGCCGATGGTGGTGAGCGCGGCGCCGGCGAGCACGCGGCCGGTCTCCTTGACCGCGTAATTGAGCGCGATATCGATGTTGCCCCAGTGGTCGAGCATCTGGACGAAGCGTTGGGTGACATGGATCGAGTAATCGATGCCGATACCGATGGTGAGCGACGCCATCATGGCGGTGAGCATATTGAGCGGTATCTCGAAGATCACCATGGTCCCCCATGTCCAGATGATGACGAGAAGGACGGGGAGCGTGGTGAGCACGCCGAGGGTGAGGCTGCGCTGGAAGTAGTAGAATATCGACATGAGCACGATCATCGCCGCGAGCATCATGATGAAGAGCGACTGGTATTGTGAGGTGAGGATGGCGTTGATGATCACTTTCGTCACAATGGGTCCGCCGGTGATGGTATACGATTCGGCCACCCCGTCGAGCGGTTCACAATCCTCATCCAACTCCGCGTGGAGTTCATTGATATACTTGAACCGGCGCGAGTCGGTCTTGACACGAATGACCGCGCCGTCGTAGTGGACCGAGCCATCCGCATTCTGGGTGCGATGGAGATGGAACTTTGCATCCATGGGATAGTAGTGATAAAAGATGGTATAGATCGCCTGCAGATTTGCCGCAGTGACATTCTCGTCGATGTAGCCGTCCTCGTCGCGGTCGACATAGCGACGGTATTGAAGTGCGAAGCTTTCGTTGTAATAAAGCGTATTGTCGCGCGCGTAGGTCTGCATCAGGGTCAGGACCGAATCGGCTTGTGGTATATCGCTGAGCACGATGACATATTTGTCGTTACGCAGATTGTTCTGCGTCGTGTTGATACGGCGCACCACCTCGGGGTTCGTCATGTCCGCCCATATCATGATATTGGTGGATTCGTGGGAGAGGTCGAATCGCTCGCCCATGTACTCGAATGTCTTGAACTGCTCTGACTCGGGATAGAGGAGATCGGCGGGGTCGAAATGGGTGCGAAGGAACATCGTCGAGCGCGCGCTGAGGAGGGTGAAGAGGATGACGAGCCCGATGACGAGGATTGGCGCGCGGCGTGCGCCGATAACGCCGATGGGCGAGCGGCTGCGCGGTTTATGCGAGCCCATATTCCTCAACCATTGCTTGCGTTTTTCGCTGAGTAGCGGTTTCTCTCGTCGGATACGAAGATGGTCGAAGAGGACGCGTGCGGCGATCGTGAAGGTGGTCATGATAATGAACGAGAAAATGATCCCGAGCGCGCAGAGTAGCCCGAACTCGCGTATCACGCGGAGGGGGGAGGAGACATTGGAGCTGAACCCGATGACGGTGGTGACGGTGCAGAGGAAAAGCGCGATGCCGATGGTGGTGATGGTGATGGTCATCCCACGGCTGATCGAGCGCCCTTCGGCCACCTCCTGGCGGTAGTGCATGAGAAGATGGATGCCGTAATCGATCCCCAGCCCGATAATAAGGATCGGCACGCCCACATGGAACGGTGTGAAATAGAAGCCGAGGAGGACATTGGCGCCAAGAGTCCAGATGATGGCGAACAATATGGCGATAAGGGAGATGAGGGTATCGCCTGCATTCCGGTAGGTTATGGCGAGAACGACGGTGAGGACGACGAACGCGATGGGAAGGAGCCGCGACATCGATTCCATGGACGCGCGGTTGTTCTCGTGGTCGATGAGCGCACCGGCGGTGAGAAGTATCTCGATGTCGTCGCGGCTTGCGTCGTAATCCTGCATATAGGTATTGACCTCCACCTCTTCTTGCCGCACGCGCTCCTGTTCTGCACGGTCCGCGGGCGATCGGAAGAGGAAAACGATCAATGCTGCATCCGGTTCGCCATCGGCGACAAAATCGCGCGATATAAGGCTCTTCAGATCGCTCTTGTCCGCTTCGGAGATCTCGTCGGAATTGAGTATCAAACTGATGGCGGAGCGTATCATCGTATCGTCGAGGCTCTTGAGGCTCTCAAATTTCTCCGTCATATTGGGAGCGGGGTTGTCGTTATAGGTGGCGATGGCGTGGGCGATGACATCGGCGATGCTGAGGACGCTCTGCGACGGGTCCTCCGGTGTGAGTAATGTGGAGGTTTCGGTACGGTTCATGATCTCCCATTCGATGGAAAAGATCTCCAATAGCATTTCGCGGGTGAGCACATTGGGTCGATCGCCGATGTCCCGCACGACGATGAACATGGTCTCCATTTCGCCAAAGTTCTCTTGCAGCTCGAAATAGGCGTCGCCTTGCTCATTGTTCGGCATATAGAGCGCATTGCCGGTGGTGAACTCGATGTCGACCGCAAAATAGCCCATGACAATAGTGAGGAGGACGATAACCGCCACGACGCTCTTGTAGTGTTTCGTCACCGCTTTGGTCAATAGATCGATGAGCAGTCTTCATCCTCCCGTTCATTCTCGGCGTTCGGTATATGACCGACGGTCGTCCGTTTCCACAGCACGATGGGTGTTAGCATCGGTATTGCCAACGGTATTGCCAACGGTATTGCGATCGGTCTCGCTCTCCTGCTGCGGCGCGTCCGCTTGGCGCCCGGAATCGTCGACATCGGTCCTTCTCTCTTCGTTGTTCGTTCGGCGATCGAGGAGCGATGTGTCCCCAACGGTCAGTTCGTCCGGGTCGATCTCTTCCCACTCACCCAATTTTGTGCTCTTTCCGTCTTTCGCATCGAATTCAGCATGGTGTGCTGTCGGTTCCAACGACTCGGTGGTGATGATCTCTTCGTCCCATGGCCATGGCCATTCATCGGCATAATGCTTCTCATCGAGGACGACACTCTCCTCATACTGGAGCGGGGCTTCCTGCTTGGTTTCTTTGACGAGGGGGATCTCTTCCTCCTCGAACTCAATGGACTCACTCTCGGGCCCGTCCGCCACGGTCGACGCTCCGTTGTCTTGCTCATGCGAATCCCGATCATCTTGGTCATCCCAGTCGTCCCAATCGTCCCAATCGCCCCGATCATCCGCTCCGTCCCATCCATCGTGGGCGATCTCGGCGCCTAGGGCGTTTCTATGGTCATCAAGCGGGAGTGAGGCGGCGGAGGTGTGGTCGGCGGCGTATGTTCTCGGCTCAGCGTCGTCGCTGCTGTCGGTTTTGGTTACCGGCCCGAGCTCGATGATCGCCGGTGCTTCGCGTTGGTCCGCCCCTCCATACGCCTCATGCAGTATTTCGGTGCTCTCCCTCTCGTCGCTGTCAGCGTGACCATGGGTGGATCGATATCCATGATCATATGCGAAATCGTCGTCGTAGTCATAGCCATAGCCATGGTCATAGTCGAAATCATGGTCATGGTCATGGTCATTATCATAGTGATATCTACCATCGTCATACTCATCGGTATCCGCAGCGCGTTGGGCGGCGTTGTGCCGAGTATATGGATGCTGGGGGTCGGCACCGGAGGCTCGGGACCGGTAAGTGGTGCTCGGGTCGTGTTGGCGAGGCGAGCGAGGGGGTGCATGATCCGTGTCTGGGGGTTGGTTACCAGCGTGTTCGTTCTCGTCCTCTTCGATGGTCCATGGGAAGAGGTTCTGCTGCAATGTTGCGATGGAGATCTTGGGCTTGCGTCGCGAGAAGTTCCATTGCGCACCGAGCGTGACACCGATGATACAGAGCCCGAAGATGAGGATGTAGAAATCGACCCGCTCGCTGGGGATGCCAAAGAGATCGCCGCGCGAATCTTCGACCACCACCTCGCTCGGTGTGGTCACATTGACATGCCAGGTATGCTCATCTTGGAACTCGCCGTCGATCACTACCACGGTCACATTATGATTGCCCGGTGAGCGGGGGTAGAAGGTGAACGACTTACTCGGCCCCTCCCAGCGCGGTTCGTCGTCCACATACCATTGGAACTGGTGGTTCTCGTCCCCGTCCGGATCGTCCACCGCGATCTCGAGTTCCACCTTGCCCGTGGTCATGATCCGTGGGTCGAGCGCGGGCCGGGGGTCGAAGATCTGCGGGGGTTGGTTCACATCCTCGACCTCGAGCCGCCAGCTATGGAACACGGAATACCCGGCCTCTTCGAAAACGACCTTGATCCTATGCGTCCCCGAGGCGTTATAGCTCGCGTTATAACGGTATTGGGTGGTGATCATGCGATGGTGCTCGCCGGTGGTACGGTTCTCTCTCCTCCGCGCCTCGACCTGCATATCGTCGAGGAACCAGCGGATCGTAGGAGACGATTCCGGGCTGGTATCGCGCGCCGTGGCTTCGAAGGTCATACGCTCCGTTTCGGCGATATATTGGTCCTCTGCATCGGGCGCGTACGATTCGATACTGAGTGGGAACTGTGCTCCCGTGCCGACGGTGACATTCCAGCGATGGCGGAGGACGGTCCCGCGCGAGCTGATGTTGACCATGACGATGTACGAGCCCTCATATGCGGTTGAGAAGAGGAACGCGGTCGCGGTGGCGTTGTAGATCTTGGCGTCGTTGACATACCACTGATAGTCGATGGGGAACTGCTCGTTGGTCGCCTCCACAACAAAGCGTACCTCTTCTTTTCTTCTGATGTTCAATGCATCGATGGGCGGTGTCCATGACTCGAGGACGAGGTTCGACGGTTCGTGGATACGGACGCTCCATGTGATATGGTCGGCAAATTCGCCGTCAGAGACATTGACGCGCAGCATATAGATGGTCTCATATTCGAAGGTCGCGGTCTCCAGTGTGAAATTATCCGTCATCTCGGGCGCATGGCCGGTATGGCGCGCCTGTTCGATGCCGTCGAGGAGCCACTGGACGGAGAGGTTGTCGCGGGTGTCGGCATCGCGTGCCGAAATGGAGAACTGCAATGCAGTTGGCTCGGCGAGTTCGATCGCCTTCGTGGTGGGATGGTAATCGACGATCTCCGGCGCGTGGCGTTCGCCGACGGCGACACTCACCTCCCATGCGTGGGACAGCTCATGATAGGGGTCGCTGATGTGGACGCTGACCGTATCATGCCCCGCATCGACCGGCTCATAGAGATAGCGGTCCTGATCGCCGCCGACGGGCGTCTCGTCACGGTACCATACGAAATGGAGCGGGTCGTTCTCGGGGTCGGAGATATCGACCCCAAACTCGATGGTCTCGTTAATATCGATGTCGATGTATGAGGCATTGGGCTGAAACCCGGTCAGCGTGGGCGGGAGGTTGACGACGGTCTCGATGGCTACGACGGCGGAGGTGTCTGGATTTGCGGCGGATACCGCTCGCAGATAGTCGGGGTAGGTGCCTGAGACTGCATCATGTGGTATCTCCACCGCGACGAGTACCTCGGTGGTCTGGTCGGCGCCGAGCGTGAACGACTGTTCGGCCACGCCGAGTGTTGCCCAGCCGGTGCCGTTATCGAGGACGGATAGTGTGAAGGTGTCCTCGAGCGTGCCGGTATTCGTCAGTTCGAGTGGGACGTCGATGGTTTCACCCGGTCTTGCCACCCGCTCGCCGGCGGCGCTGGTCAGGGTCAGCCCATAGCTGGGCGGTGTATAGTCGTAATCTGTGAGCTCGAGATAGCCAGTGGTGACCTTGTTCCCCTCATAATAGAGATCGCAGAACCTCGCGTATACGACATTGCCCGCTTCAGCCGCAAAGTACCGTAATTCATATCCTTCGCCGGTCTCCACCGAGGTGGCGTCGTTGTCGAGGTGGTCCACGGTGGTCCGTTCCCATGTGACGGGTGCATAGACCTCCGCAGCGTCGAAGGTCGCAGCGGGGGTGGTTTGCGTCACCGTGCCGTTATGTCGGATCGTGCTATAGTCGCGATTTTCCGTTGTGGTCGTGTCCGAATATTCATCCTGGACGAAGATGTTCGAATAGTCCAGCTCCGTTTCGTACTCCTCGACGAGGGTCGGTGCTGCCGACCAGCTCTCGC
The DNA here is from genome assembly GCA_964609045.1 of uncultured archaeon. Taxonomy (GTDB): domain Archaea; phylum Thermoplasmatota; class Penumbrarchaeia; order CAZSUE01; family CAZSUE01; genus CAZSUE01. The sequence goes on from CAZSUE010000043.1 coordinate 12,982, forward strand.
CCGATCGGAGCGGAAAATCAAATGTGTTGCCGGGGACGGTCATACTCGAGGTGAGGTCGGTGGTCAATGTTATCCCCGACGACATCCCGCCCTGCGAGCCGGTGCCCGATGCATCCATATGTGAATCGGTCTTGAGAAGCTCGAGCGACTCGACATCGTAGTAGTAGGTTCCCGTGCTCGTGCCGGTAAGGTCGAGGGAGGTATCGCCTTCGGCCGTCATCTCGACATCGTTCTCGAAACTCACGGAATAGACGGTATAGGTCTCCTCTGCGAGGTTGATCGCGGTGGTGCCGGTCACATCCATCCGCTGGTCGGCGACGACCTCGACATCGAGCGTCGACTGGTCGTCCATCTTCAATACGATCGTCATCTCGGAATGATATTCCCACCATGTGCCAGTGGTCCAGTTCGGCACCATGGCCTCATTGCGCGATCGATCGGTCCGCCCCGTATGCTCGGCGCTACCATGGCCGAACGGTACGAGGAGTGCGAATAAAAGGAGGACCAGAAGGAGGAGGATGAAACAGCCACAGGACCGCTGCCGCCGTGGCCGCTGCAATAGAGGGTAGGAGGGGCTCATGCCTTTCCTTCTTTCAATTTCTTCTTTAGCCGCTGCGTCCGCTTCTTGGCGTTAAACCCGGTGGCGGCCTCGAGAAATTTGTTCTTCGCGCGAATCGTCTCCATCGCCATCTCTTCGTCGACATCCGTGTCCGTGCTAATATCAACGCAGAGCGTCTTCTTCGATCTTACCCAGACCCTGATCGGCTGCATGGCGCCAAAATAGGCGAGCAGCTTGTCGTCGTCCTTTTCTACGGTGCCAAACGTATCGGTCATTAACTGCTCGAGCTGATCGCCCTCGATATGCTTGAACCAACCACGTTTGATATCCAATTCCAACATGAGGATTACTCCTATTCATTATACATATTCAGCATAAACGGTCTCTACGAGCTGCGTTTCTGCGCACAGTATACCGATCTCGAACCACTTCAGAGAGTATGACAAACTGTAGGGGTTCGAAATTGGTACACTATGGTACGCAAACGGCAGATACGAGCCGCCGCCATACTGTCTGGCAATGATATTTTGTATCTCTCCCATACTATTGATGGTATTTAATGGTTTGACCCGTTGTGAAACCCAGAGGGAAATATTGCCATGGCCACGCCTCCCCATCCGCCCCCGCGCAATGCGCAGAGAGAGGGGGTCTATATGGCCGTTAGAAAACGCGATGGGGATCGAGCGGGCGGTGAGGTGATCTGGTTCGTTCAACGAAGATTTATATAATCATAGATTATTCGCATTCTTCATACAACGTGCGTTCTCCGCTCCAGATAGAGAACGTGTGCACAGAGGAATCTGTATGGGTCTTTTCGATCGCGTAAAAGCAATGGCACAAATGGACGACAAGCTTGTCAAAGAATTGTATAAGGTCTTCGGAGAACTCGGCTGGCAGCAGTCCGGCTTCAAGAAATCGCACCGTAGCTTGGGCTCGGGCGAGGAGAGTTGGAAGATGCATTTCAACTCCCAGATGGGTCTGATCGAGGTGCAGGCGAAAGACGACAGCGATTCTGTCGGCTATCTCAAGGTCTCCGGTCGCCCCGCCAGTGGGAAGAAGAAGAAAAAGAAAAAGGCGAAGATGAAACTTCGCGTGAAGGATTATATCAAACGCAAAGGTTCA
>CAZSUE010000044.1:0-14607 GCA_964609045.1 uncultured archaeon
CGCCTCGATCGTCTGGGGCATGACGGAGTCGTCGGCGGCGACGATGAGGATGACCACGTCGGTGACGTCGGCCCCACGGGCACGCATGGCGGTGAAGGCCGCGTGCCCGGGCGTATCCAAGAAGGAGATGGCGCGCTCGTCGGTGGAGTTCGGGAAGCTCTCGAACCAACTGTTCAAGGATCTCGTCCTCTCGAACGAGACCTACCTCGATATCATCAAGGATCAGGATCTCTACTACAACGAGACCTATTATATGGGCCTCGTGGACGAGAACGACGATGTGACCTACTATCGCGGCGATGTGAATGTCGTCGACCCCAATGGAGAACCGTTCGTTCGGTTCGGACCGCAGGAATACCTCGACCATATCGCAGAAAGGACGGTGGAATGGTCCTATATGAAGCTCCCCTACCTCAAAACGGTGGGGTGGAAAGGGTTCGTCGACGGCCCCGAGAGCGGCATCTATCGTGTCGGGCCGTTGGGGCGCATGAACGCGGCGAAGGGGTACTCCACGCCGCTGGCGCAACACGAGTATGAGGTGCTGCGCGAGACCTTTGCGGACCTCGGTGTCACGGGGCCGGTCCATCACACGCTCGCATTCCACTGGTCGCGGGTGATCGAGATACTGAATGTGGCCGAGCGGATGCTCGAACTCGCCTCCGACGAGTCGATCACCGACCCGGATATCCGCGGGCCAGTGGGCGAACCGGGCGAGGGCATCGGTATCGTCGAGGCGCCGCGTGGGACGCTGATCCATCACTACGCCGCGGACGAGCGCGGGCTGACCACGAAGCTGAACATGATCGTCGCATCGACGAACAACTACGCCGCGTCGAACATGTCGGTGGCCAAAGCGGCCAAGGGCGTGATCAAGAACGGGGAGATCTCCGACGGCGTGCTCAATATGATCGAGATGGCGTTTAGGTGCTACGATCCCTGCCACTCCTGCGGCACCCACGCGCTCTCCGGCCAATACCCGACCAAGCTCGAGATCTACGACCACGACCGCGAGCTCGTGCGCACCGAACAGAACTTCTAACTTCTAACCCAACCCAATCCAATCCAACCCAACCCAACCCAACCCAACCCAACCCAACCCAACCCAACCCAACCCAACCCAATCCAACCCAACCCAATCCAACCCAACCCAAATCGGATCCCATTCTCGCATATCCGCACCCCCGTACCAGCCACGGACCGAGAGACCGTGCGAGGTGCTGAATATACTTGAACGCGCTTTATCCGACTTTTCGCCGAGGGAGCTTCCACACTCCACAATCCACACTCCCAAACCCCAAACCCCAAACCCCAAACCCCAACGCTCAGTGGCGTCTCCACCCTATCTGCGGCTGGGGGCCGACCAGTCTCAAGAGCCCAATGGCTAATGACACCTCCCGCTCCCATTCACCATCACCATCGCCCTTACCATCACCAACGCTTTCACCGTCACCATCACTTCACTGCTGGCTCGGGTCCCGGCCAACGAAAATGAGCTGTAATCAACAACCGATCGAAGCATTTTAATATCTTCATGGGCTATCCGATCCCAACCCCTCAGCTGGTGCGGGCTCTGGTCCCGTGCGGCGGAGGCAAGGAGGGTTGACCTATGATGGTCATTGCACATATTTATCCAAAGGATGAGACCGACAAGAATAAAGTCTGGGACTGGCTCGCCGAGGAACTGCCGAAGATCGATATCGACTATGTTCAGCCACTGTACCTTTCCCAGCAAGCGGAGAGGGATTACACCAGCATCGTGTTCGACGCCTCGAGCTTCGAGGCGATGATACCTGTATTCGTCGAGGCATTATCGAAATGCGAATATATCGGTCGAACGCGGACCTCGCCACTCCTTGAGCCCGTCTTTTTCCCCGTGCCCAAAGAGCGCCCCGAGGACCTGAAACGGTACCGCCTCGCCATCAAAGCCACCACCGACGAGGTACGGTCGATATTCGAACAACTCATCGCCTTCGACGCACCGGTGGATGCGTTCCCGACCTACCAGGCGTATTCGTTCGGCGAAGACGATATCCTCGCATCGATCCTCGCGCCACAACGGCAACCGCTCGAGGACCTCGTGCTCAATTCGATCGCGAAGTGGGATGGTGTACTGGACACCTCGTTGACCGTGGTGAACCGGAACCTGCGGCTTGCGCCACAGGATGAATGGCGTGAGTACCGCGCCGACCATTACCGCGCGCCACCGGAGCCCAGCGCCGACACCGAGTTCGATTGGCTCGATGCGGCGATGAGCGGTGCATTCGTCGAAGAGCTCGATTGAATCTCGATCGCGCCCACAGACGCGCTCGCATGATGGTATGATCGCGTAATCGCCAAATTGGTCAATCGCCGTATCCATACCCCTGTATCCATACCCCGATACCCGTATGGTTCTCGCATTGCGACAGCTTCATTAGATCGTACCCGAATACAGATGGGTTTAACGGTCCAGCGGATGCGTCGGAGAGCATGGGTACAGATCTGCCCTGCGGAGGAACCGGTCATCTTGGCAAGGGCAGCCGAGGGATAATTTTGGAGATGGATCAAGTCGGCGGGATGGATGACGGTGTCTGCGAGAACGCGGTCATCGGCGTAGGCAACCCGCTCATGGGTGACGACGGTGCGGGACCGGCGGTGCTCGCGCGGCTGCGCGAACTGCGGGGCGACCTCGAGGAGCGCGTCGCTATCGTCGACGGTGGCACTGGCGGACTGGCGCTGATGTACCTTCTCGAGCACTACAAGCGTGCGATCATCGTCGATTGCGCCGATTTTGATGCCGCGCCCGGAAAAGTGCGCGTCGTCGCGCTCGATGAGATGCGGTCGATCAAATCATTACAGCGGTACTCGCTCCACGAGGCCGACCTCGTGGAGGTGCTCACCATCGCCTCGAAACTCGGTAGTCTCCCTGACGAGCTGCGGCTGATCCTCGTCCAGCCAGCAGCGGTTGCCATGGGCGAGTCGCTCTCGCCCGCGGTGATGGATGCGGTGGATGTCGCCGCCGAGCGGGTGCAAGAGGAGCTGGAGCGGATGCTGGGATGACGGTGCAGCGGCGGACAGCATTGGCCGCTGCTCAATATGACGAGATGCTCGATGAGCGACTCTTCCCATGGAATGTCGGTGATATCGCAGGATGGGTGCGCGCGGTGCTCGGAGCGATCGGTGACGATGAAAGATGATGCGTGGCAAATATGCACGCGCCATTGCGATCCCGATTCCGATCCCGATCCAATTGCGCAGTGTACCGCCGCCGGGCGCGTTGCGTGTGGATCGCGTGTAACTATACTATAATCTATCTCTAGATGTGAATATGCGGATTATCGATAGCGAGCCAGCTCACGCCGCCCCCGCTCGCCGATCGCTCACCATATATATGCGTCTCGCCCGTGGAGCGCAAAAGCTATATACCGGCTCCCAGTGCCGATCGTCGGGCTTGGAGGTGATCCGAGCACTCGACGCATGCCCGAAGCCCACTCCGGAAATGATATTCGTATAGAGAGCGCTTCTTACCGTACAAACGAGTTGAGCGCCACCGCACCGCACTCCCTATCCCTTCCGTCAGGAGCGAAGAGCGCCGTTCTCATCATACTTAAGCCTTTGTACTTCCGTGCGGAAGCTTTATGTAGGATGAGAGAGTTAGTACTGATAGGTGAAAATAAAGCCAATTGTTTGGATTTATTCTAACCAAACCTAGCTAGGTGTGTATTATGGCAGTATTAGCAGCAAACAAATCAGAGCTCTTATTCGACGGCGAGAAAATCCACGGCTTAAAGGGCTTTACCTACAAAGTCTACAAGGATCGGCAGGATGTCCGCGGCGTGGGTATGAACGAGCGCCTCGGTGTCGTCTACGGCCGGCTCCATGTCAAGGGCAAGATCCTCGTGCATTCGAACTCCGAGCTCCTCAACAAGCACATGGACAACAACACGACCTTCCAGATCATCCTCTCCGTCATGCAGGACTCCTATCCGGAAGGCCTCGGTCTCAAGCAGTTCACCTTCGACGGTTGCCATGTCGACGACCGCGAATTCCAGCTCGACAGCCATGGATATGCGCTGACGACCTACACATTCACCGCTGACCGGCTCCGTGAAGCCTGATCGCGGTTCGAAGTTCGTCACGCACCACTTTGAGATCGGCCAATGGGGCCGATATCTCGAGGTGGAACGAAGGCAAGCGAACCTCGGTCCGCTTGCCTCTCCTTTTTTTTTCCATCCCTCCACTCCACTTCCCCATTCTTTTTTCACCAGGATTTCAGCAATAGAACCTTTTCTTCGAGCGGCTCCGACTCGTAGGAACGTACCTTTCGTGAGCGCTTGTCCGAACGCCCTCCCCACCCTCCCACTATATAGTTATTGCCCGATAAAGTTGTATAGGAAATCGGGCGCGAGACGGGACGGTGTCGATCTTATTTTTAGAGTGAATCCCGTCGACGCATCGATGGATATTTGCATTGCTCGCTATGGTATGCGTTCTATGCCTCCTATGCCACCTATTCTTGCCCGTCGACCGTTCCAACGAGCGCAATGATGATATCGGCAACATTCGTGCCCGTGGGGCCGGTGAGCATCGCGCCTGCAACCGCGTCGAAAAAGCGGTACGAATCGTTATCGGAGAGATAGTGCGCGCGGTCCAGCCCGCGCTCATCGGCATGACGACGCGTGTGGCGGTCCGCGATCGCGCCTGCAGCGGGCGATCGCCCGTCGATCCCGTCGGTGCCCATGGCGGCGAGCAAACTCTCTCGAGGGATATTGTCTAACGCAGCGAGCGCCAGCTCTTGGTTCCTTCCGCCGCGGCCATCGCCGGTCACGGTCACCGTGGTCTCACCGCCGAAAAGGAGCGCGGCCGGTTTCGCCAGTGGCCGATCGTACACCGAGACCTCGTTGACGATAGCCGCGATCACCCCCGCGACATGCCGCGCTTCGCCGGTCAGCGTGCTGGTCAATATCGAGGTCTGATAGCCCAACGCCTCGGCATGGGCCGCGGCCGCATCCAGCGCGTGACGGTTGCTCGCAATGATATGGTTGCTCACCCGCTCGAGCCAGGGCGCCTCCGGCCGTACCGGCTCGGCGCTGGCGGGTGCGCGTTGGAGTAGCCCGGTAAGCGAGAAACGGAGCTCTCCGATCAGCCCGTGGTCTTCACAGATGGATAATGCATCCTCGCAGGTGGAGCGGTCGGGGACGGTGGGCCCGGACGCGATAGATTCGAGCGGGTCGCCCACCACATCGGAGATGACGAGGGCGACCACTTGTGCGGGCTGCGCGACGCGAGCGAGACGACCGCCCTTGATCGCGCTCAGATGCTTGCGCACGATATTGAGCTCGTCGATGGTGGCGCCCGACCCAAGGAGCCGGTCGGTCACCATGCGGACATCGTCGAGGGTCACCCCCTCGGTGGCGAGCGGTGCGGCGAGCATAGCGGAACCGCCGCCGCTGATAAGCGCGACGACGAGGTCGTCGGCGGTGGCGCCCGCGGCGGCATCCAGTATGTGTGTGGCAGCTTGTACGCTGTCGTCGTCGGGGAGCGGATGACCGGCGCGATAAAGCGATATCGCGCCCACCGCGCCCTCCTCCGGCGCCGCAAGATGGCCGGTGATATCGATATCGATATCGATATCGACCCCTTCCAGCGCGCGATAGAGCCCGCGTGCCATGCCCGCCGCCGCCTTCCCGCCGCCGACCACGACGATGCGTGCGTACGCATCAAGTTCGAGTTCGAGTTCGAGATCGAGATGATGCGTTGTACTGCCGATCGTAAGGTGCGTCGCATCGTCCGTGCGGTCGAGCTGAAGGGCGCGCTGGACCGACCGTTCGGGGTCGATCGCCGTGACGGCGGCGGTCAATATCGCAAGCGCATGGCGGCGAAGGGTGGGGTCCGGTACCGCCAGTAACGCCTCGCGGTTGGTAAAGAGCATAGATGATCACCAGTACTCCATCTCTGAAAATGGCGTGCTGGGGTCACGAGACCGCTGTGGAGCCGCCTGACGATTGATGATGCCGTCAGTCATCAGATCAGACTTCATTCATCATTCATCTTTCCATTATTCATGAGTTGTCAGTCGTCGAGGCTGACCGACAACCCATTACATTGCGCTGCCAGTTGTCCTAACATTTGGCCGTTAGGGGTTAAATATATATATATTGTTCTGGCCGCGGCGTCGTTCTCGGTCAGCCACCGTCACCCGTCTCTCGCCAGATCCGTTACTTGATATAATAGTCCGGCTCCTCGCCGTTAAGCACCTTATTGACCTGCTCGGCGGCGATGGTACCGGCCCGGACCTGCCCCTCTTTCGTCATGGCGCCGATATGCGGCGAGAGCGTGATGTTCTCGAGTTCGAGCAGCTTGGAATCTTTCGGCGGCTCGGTCTCGAACACATCGAGTGCGGCACCGGCGATGGTGCCCGCCTTCAGCGCATCGTAGAGCGCCTCCTCGTCGACGATGCCGCCACGAGCGCAGTTGACGAGATAGGCGGTGGATTTCATCTGCGCCAGTTCGTCGGCGCCGATCATCCCGCGCGTCTCGTCGGTGAGGAGCGCATGGACGGTCACGAAATCTGCGCGTTCCAGTACTGTTTCGAGGTCCACGAGCTCGATACCGTACTCCTTGGCGATGGTGCTGTTCATGTACGGATCGTAGCTGATCAGGTCCATTTTGAACGCTTTCGCGATGCGTGCCACCTCGCACCCGATCCTGCCGGAGCCGACGAACCCGAGCGTCTTTTCGTGGAGCTCGACGCCCTTGAACTGTTTCTTTTCCCACTTATTCGCTTTCATCGACGCATCTGCCTGCTGGAGATGACGCGCCATTGCGATCATATGTCCGATGGCGAGTTCGGCCACGGAGATGGTGGACCCCGCCGGCGCGTTCACCACCGGTATGCCCTGTTCTTTCGCATAGGCGCAATCGATATTGTCCACGCCTATACCCGCGCGGCCGATCACTTTCAGGTTCGTAGCCACATCGATCACTTCCTTCGTGACCTTCGTCCTGCTCCTAACGATAATGGCGTGATACGGGGGTATGATCGACAGCAGTTCCTCGGGCGAGGCTTCGTTGAACGCCACCTCGTGCCCCAGCTCTTTGAGATAATCCATCGCTTCGTCTGCGATCTTGTCGGTGATAAGGACCTTCATTTTCTGAGCCTCCCTCAGTTCATCTTCAATTTGTGTCGGTGTTATTCTCTTTTAGTTCAATTCTCGGTTTGTGTCTCGTCGTGTCACATTCGCTATTATCGTCCGATCATCGATGCTCTTGCATGAACTCGGTGAGGTACTGGCACAGCGCTTCGGTCGCCTCGACGGTCACGGCGTTATAGAGCGACGCGCGCATGCCGCCCACGGACCGGTGCCCCTTGACACCGATGATATCGTGCTCGGCCGCCTTTGCCGCGCATTCCTTCTCGAGCGCCTCGGTTGGAAGATTGAATGTGACATTCATCATGGACCGCGAGTCGTCCCGTGCATGCGGAGTATAGAACCCGTCGCTGTTCTCGACGAGCGAATAGAGCATATCCGCCTTCTTCTCGTTCTGTTTTTCGATGGCGTCGATGCCGCCGAACTCTTTCCAGTATTCCAACGCAAGTTTACAGATATAGATGGGGAATGTGGGCGGGGTATTGAACATCGAGCGCTTCTCCACATGGGTCTGGTACTTGACCATGGTGGGGATGTCGTCGGTGGCGCGCTTGACGAGGTCGTCGCGGACGATGACGAGGGTCACGCCGGCGGGACCGAGGTTCTTCTGCGCACCGGCGTAGACGAGCCCGAAATCGCGAATGTCCATCTTCCGGCTCATGATGTCGGAGGAGAGGTCCGCCACCAGCGGGATGTCGCCGGTATCGGGGTACGATTGCCATTGCGTGCCGTTGACCGTATTGTTCGAGGTGATATGGACATATGCTGCGTCCTCGGAGAGCTCGAACTCGGTGGGGATATAGGTATAGTCGTCCTCTGCGGAAGAGGCGGGGACATTGACCGTGCCGTACCGTTTGGCTTCGGGGATCGCCTTGGCCGACCAGCGCCCGCTGTCGATGTAATCCATGGGACGATCGGGCAGTGCGATGTTCGACGGGACCATATAGAACTGCGACGAAGCACCACCACCCATGAAGAGGATGTGATATTCGTCCGGGACATCCATGAGCTCGCGGACCAATGCGACGGTCTCGTCCATCACCGCATCGAACTCCTTGGAGCGATGGCTCGTCTCCAGCATGGAGAGGCCGGTGCCACGGTAATCGACCAGTTCTTCCTGTGCTTTCTTAAGTACGGGCAGCGGGAGCGCCGCCGGGCCCGGGTTGAAATTGTATACGCGTTTTACCATTATGCACACCTTCCGTTTTCGTTTTCATTGAAGCGTTTGTTCTCTCCTGTTCAATTCGGTTTCTGTTCTGTTCTGTTCTGTCCTGTTCTGTCCTGTTCGATTCTGTTCAATTCTGTTCAATTCTGTTCGATCCAATTCGGTCCGATCCGATCCGATCCGGTCCTGGTCATTTGGTCTGGCTTTGTATCGTTCCCCCGACGAGTGAGCGTGGTTCTCTTGTCGTTGTCGTTCTCGTTTTGTTCTCGTTTTGTTCTCATCGGGGCGCGGGTCCGTTCGCACTACATTCATGCCTCGGGCGGTCCCTCTCCATCCTCGAGGCGGTTGATCACGAATCCCGTGTAGATCTTGGGATAGAAAAAGGTCGATTTCTGGGGCATGATCTCGTGGTTCATGGACACTTCAGCGACCTCTTCGATCCGCGTCGGGTTCATGAAGAACACCGCTTGATAGCCCTCGGTATTCACCTTCGCCAGCGAGGTCTCGATAGCGTTCCCGATGTCCTTGATGTATTCGACAAATGCGCCGCCGCCGTGCGACCCTTTCCGTAACTTCTCTTGATCGATCCCGAGATGCTGTTCGAGGATCAGTTTATGGAGGATGGTGACATCGAGCGCGCGCCATGCATCGGAATGGTCGCCTTCCTCCAGCACCACGGTATCATCCTTCAATTTCAGCTTCAGCGTATAATACGCGTTCGTCTTTGCATAGAGCCCGAAGATGTGCTCGCCGGCCGTAAAGCCGTCGTGCATCTGTGCAAACATCGTTGCGCGCGCATCCTCTTCTTCCTCGGCGGTCCCGTATCCGAAGCGTTCCACTTCGAATTGCGACCGGATCCCGTCGAGGAGCCGCTCGGCGTCGAAATGTGCGATAGTATTGATGAGGCGATGCGTGGGGAGGACCACGAGCCCTTTGCTCTCCATATTGACGAAGGTCATCATCCGGTATCGTGCGCCGTCGAGACCGGGGTGCTCGTTGCGGTATGCCAACGCGGTCTTGTACCGATGATGCCCGTCGGCGATGATGAGGGATGAGCTCGCCATGAGCGCGTCGAGCTTCGCTTGCGCATCGTTCTCGGTGAGCGCCCAGAGCCGGTGCCTGACGCCCTCGTCGTCGAAGGCGCTCATCAACGGCTCGAAGCTCTCCTTCGTCTCGTTGAGGATGCGGTCGGCCGTTGCGGTGGGGTCGTCGTAGATCGCGAAGATCTGGCCAAAGTTCGCACGCGTGGCGCGAAGAAGCTCGAGGCGGTCGGCGATATCTTTCGGGAGCGTTTCTTCGTGCTGATGCACGCCGTTGCACGCCGCCCCCTCACCCGCGCCGGTACAGAACGGTTCCAGCTCGAGCAGCCCGATAAAACCGGTGCGCGTCCATTGCTGGTCTTTGATCGTGAACTGTTGCTCATAGATGTAGTATGCAGGATGCTCGTCACGGCAAAGGACGCCCTCCTCACACCAGTGCGAGAACCGCCGGGCGGCCGCCGCGTAGTCCTCGCCTTTCGCCGCCGCGGCCTTCCCTTTCGTGATATTGGCAATATTATATTGCTCGCGCGAGATGAGCGCCGCTTTCAACGCCGCATCGATCACATCGTACGGCGGCGCGATCACTGCATCTGCAGATGAGACACGCTGGAGGTCGTAACGATATCCGCGAAACGGTTCTATTCGTACCATGCGTAGGGTGAATATTCTTCTCCTATTAAATCCATGATGTTTGTCTCGGTGGGCTGCGGGAAAAAGTACGACTTCGTGCACATTTTTGTGCATTCATGCCACCGATCATATCTCCGGCGTTGGGATCGGACGACCGCGGCCATCGTCGAATCGGTGCCTCGCCGTGCACCCTCCCACTCCGCGCATCCTTCCACTTCGCGCACCACTTACTCACCGGCGAATGGCTTAAATAATGTGTTTTTCATGTGTGCGATCGCCTACGAGACGAGACGAGATGAGATGAGATGAGAACAGTACAGCAAATCACGATGCGGGAGTAGCCCAGCCTGGCCAACGGCGCTAGATTCAGGGTCTAGTCCATTAGTGGTTCGCCGGTTCGAATCCGGCCTCCCGCATCTTTTTGAGTGAATGATGAGAGCGTCACATCGACCGCACGATCATGTACCGCCCGGACCATCATCACTGGTGCAATCCCTGTCGCAGACTCCTCTATCCTCTATTGTGAGCCGGCGCACGAGCGCGTTAGGCACTGGAGTGTCACCGATGTCAATGTACGAGAACGACCTGCTCGACCAGTTGAAGAATATCGAACGGGGATTCCCCATCGAGTACAACGAGGTCCGTGAGCTGCGCGGCTATACCGAGGGCAGACTCCGGGTATTGGAGAACCTCGGCCGGGTCCGTATCACGCGCAACGGCGTGGAACTCCTCCCGTTATCATATGCACACACACGGATGGTGCCACGGCCACGTGAGCGGTCGAACCACAGTAATAATGAGGGGAGCCAATAAAAGAAAGCAATTCGTGCGGCTGCGGCCGGACCGTTTTCGGCTCTCCCGAGCGTTCGTACGCGCGTCGCACATGCCGAGGTCTACATCCCAGCGCCTTAGTAAACCTCGAGCGCGACGATGTCATGGACCCAGTACGACCCGTCGTAGCTGTCTGCCACCAACCGTAGCAAATCGCCGTCGGCGGTGACGATCACATCCGGTTGCGTCGCGATCTTCTCGAGCTGAAAGGTCATCGTATAGCCGTCGCGCCCGATGACGCTGACCTTGCTGGCGCGCGGGTAGGGCTCGGCGTACGTGATGATCGTCGAGAGCGGTATGCCGGTATAGTTCTCTTCTGCCTCGCTCTGAAACGGCGTTTGGAAGGTGGCGCTCACCGTATCGTTCGACGAGCGGACTTCCTCCACGCTGACCCAGAGCTCGTTCTCGACCGCACCGGTGACACCGAGCCCGTCGGTGACATCTCCGCCTGACGGCGCCGCTGCATCGGTCGAAACGGTATGATAGGATAACGCACCGCCGATACAACAGCCGAGGAAGAGGACTGGTATGACGATATATGCGTACCCACGCGGAGTGGGCACGGTGGGCGCCCTCCCGTGCGTCATGGTGCCTTTGCCCAGTACGATCCCGCTCTTCTCGATGCTGAAGAGGAGTGTGCGACCGAGGTATGCGCCGAACATCGCCCCCGAACCGCACGCCAGTGCGGTGATGGCGAGGATATATTGGATGGGGAGTGCGCTGAAGAACATCGCATAGAAGATGAGCACACCGCCGAATGCGGCGAGCGTGGCGGCGAGGTAGGTGGAGACAATATAGTTGCGGCTGTGCTCCCAGCGATGGTTGGAGAGCGACGCGCTCACACGGCCGCTCACCATGACGAGGTCGAAGAGACCGCCTTCGAGGAGCGTGATCGCCACCACGATCACACCGTGCGTGGAGCCCATGAACAGCTCGATCAGCCCCTTGAGGAGCCCGGTCACCAGCGCCGTCCCGGGCTTCCCGACCAGCCCGAATGCGATGACGAGCCATACGATGTGCAGCCCGGCGATGATCTGACCACCGCCCATGGGCAACCCGATCATGTGCCCGAGGATCTTGCCGAGGTAGGTGATGTAGGTGCTGAGCACACCGCCGATGCTGGCGATCAACGCGATGAGGACGAGGTCGCGGGTGGAAAAGAAATGCGCTTTGGAACCAATCGGGGTTGGGAGCTGCATGAGATCTCTCTCGCGGGGTTGCGTGAAACGGTGGTGCGTTATAAGCTTTTCATATGGGTGCAACCGAAGGTGGTTGCCATGGGCTCTCGTTCAGCGCATGGCGCCGATCCTTGGCGCCGATCCTCGGCGCCGACGCGGCCCAAGACCGCGGCTCGCCAGTGTTGGGACGGTCGGCGAAGGCTTTTTTAATAGCGTCCCATATCCCCGGTGACATGGTAATAAGGGTTGCGATTGTAGGGATCGGAAATGTCGCCTCCGCATTAGTACAGGGTGTGGAGCTATACAAACGCGAACCCGAGTCGATCATCGGTGTTCTCCCTGAGATCACGCAGTACACCATCGATGATATCGAGTTCGTTGCAGGGTTCGATGTCAATGCGAACAAGATCGGGATGGATCTGGGCGAGGCGATCTTCGTTGCGCCAAACAATACGGTGACGGTCTACCGCCCCGAAGCGCTCCATGCGCCGGTATTGAAAGGGCCGGTGCTCGACGGTCTCGATAGCAATATCAAGCATTTCGTGCCGCTCTCCGACGATCAAGAGCCGGTGGATGTGACGGGTGAACTCAAACGTCGTGAGGTCGATGTGGTGGTCATCACGATACCCACCGGTTCGAACGAGGCGGCGGCGTATTACGCCCAAGCCGCGTTGGACGCCGGTTGCGCCGTGGTCAACGGCATGCCGGCACTGGTCGCGAACAGCGCCGAGATCGTGGCGAAAGCGGAGCAATTGAAGCTGCCGCTCGTCGGCGACGATGTCAAGAGCCAGATCGGCGCGACGATCATCCATCGCGGACTCGCCAACCTCTTCCCCGCCCGCGGCGCGCGACTGGATCGGACCATCCAGCTCGATTGGGGCGGTGATATGGATTTTTGCAACCTCACCAGTAACAACCGCTACGAGCAGGGGAAGCGCCAGTCGAAGACCGAGTCGGTGGTTGCGAAGCTGCCCGATCGCGAGACGGTCGATTGCCAGATCTCGGCGGTGGACTATATTCCGTTCCTCAAGAACCAGAAGGAAGCGTACACGCGTCTCGAAGGCCGGATCTTCGGCGGGGTGCCGGTGCGCGTCGATATCACCATGCAAGTGATCGACGCGTACAATTCCGCGGGCATCCTCCTCGATGCGATCCGCGTGACGAAGATCGCGCTGGAGCGCCACATCGGCGGCGTGCTCCATCCCGCCTGCTCGTTCTTCAATAAGAAACCGCCGCAGCAGCTCGAGGATTATATCGCGCGCAAGAATCTCATTGCGTTCATCAACGACGAGGAGTGACGCGTTCGGCGCCGTATATTCTCTCTCTTTTTTTTACCGCCGAAACGGACCGCACGCGTTCCGTTGCCCCTCCCGCGCAGCCGAGGACGAGGGGCGCCACCGTGTGATCTGCGTCCCGACCGGACGCGCGCCGTGGTTCCAACCAACCGTTGTGGTTGGATGGATGAATGGCGGAAATGAACAAATGGGGAATGGAGAAGGATTTAATAGCCTCCGCGCCGTTCCCGACGCGGTGTACGGGCGATAGGACCGTACGGATAATCGTGCGGCACGGCATCTCCCCCTCTCGCTATGGGATCACCGGTTGCCGGTTGCCGCGTTGTGTTGGTGAGACGCATGATCACACCCTGGCCGATGAAGAAACCCGATAACGATATCGATTCGATATTGAGCTACTCCAGCGACAGCGAGGAATACGCCGAGCTCTGCGACGCGCTCGAGGAGATCAAGAGCCAGACGGTGGATCTCCCGCTGATCGTCGACGGAAAGAAGATCTGGACCGACGACATCACCGAGCTTCGCGCACCGCACGACCACGCGACCGTCCTGGCGAAGGGCTGTATCGCAGGCGAGGAGGAGGTCGGCGCGGCGATCGAGGCCGCGCTCGCAGCGCAATATACCTGGGCGGAGATGGACGGGTACCATCGCGCGGCGATCTTCCGCCACGCCGCGGATACGCTGGCGGGCGATGCACGCATCCGGACGCTGGCCGCGATCATGGTGAACCTCTCGAAGACGCCGCAGGAGGCGGAGATCGATCTTGCGGAGCTCGTCGATCTCTGGCGGTTCAACGCCTACTATCTCGAGCAGCTCTCCGAGCGGCAGCCGGAACAGGCGCCGGGTGAGATGAACCGGATGGATTGGCGCCCGCTGGAAGGGTTCGTCACCGCGATCACGCCGTTCAATTTCTTCGCCATTGCGGGCAACCTCCCCAGCGCGCCGGCGCTCGCCGGCAATGTCGTGATCTGGAAGCCGTCACGGAGTGTGCTCCTCGCGAATTTCGAGATCATGAGCCTTCTCCTCGAAGCGGGGCTACCCAACGGCGTGATCAATTTCGTGCCGTTCTCGCACGATTGCACCGACGACATCCTCACCCACCCCTCCTTCGCGGGGCTCCATTTCACCGGCAGCTACTCGACATTGATCCATTTTTGGAAGACGATCCACTCGAACATCGACGGGTACCGCAACTTCCCGCGTATCGTGGGCGAGGGCGGCGGCAAGGATTTCATCTTCATCCACCGATCCGCCGACATCCACGCCGTGGCGGACAATATTATTCGCGGCGCGTTCGAATACCAGGGCCAGAAATGCTCGGCGGCCAGTCGCATGTAC
>CAZSUE010000045.1:0-1715 GCA_964609045.1 uncultured archaeon
CAATAGCAATAGCAATAGCAATAGCAATAGCAATAGCAATAGCAATAGCAATAGCAATAGCTATAGGATTCTTGCCATCCTCTCCACTCTCCACTCCGTTCCACTCCACGCGACTTTGTAATGCAGCGCAGCGCAGTGCGGGACGGAACGGTTTTCATTTGTGATCTTTCGACACCCGCCCCGCCCCAGTGAGCCGAGTGAGCCGAGGTGCAAATAAACGGAAGAGCGCAAAAGGGAAAAAGGAAAAAAGGATCAAATGCGATTTTTCTCAACCAGCGATCGCCGTGATGGCCGACCCCGATCGTTTCGACCGTCAGAACTATAAGCGTAGGCGACGTAAGACGATGAGGTAACGACGATCGGAGGTGATGTGCTGCCAACACGGGGTTCTCATTATGACGATGACGAGGAGCGACAGACGAATATGGATACCAAGACGGACGCGTCGAGCGCTCCGAATGACGACATATCGCCGATCCATGCGCACGATATCATCGTCGTCGGCGGCGGTCTCGCCGGGCTTCGCGCAGCACTGGAAGCTTCCGTCACCGGTGCAGATGTGGCGGTGGTGTCGAAGGTCCACCCACTCCGGTCGCATTCGGTTGCGGCACAGGGAGGGATCAACGCCGCACTGGGAAACGCGCCGGGTGGGGCGGACGATAGCTGGAAGAACCATGCGTTCGATACGGTGAAAGGCTCGGACTATCTCGCCGACCAGGACGCGGTGGAGGTGCTGACGAAGAATGCGGTGGACGCGGTGGTCGATCTCGAGCATTTTGGCACCGTATTCTCGCGCTTCGAGAACGGGCGCATCGCTCAGCGGCCATTCGGCGGCGCCGGGTTCCCCCGCACATGCTTTGCAGCGGATAGGACCGGCCATAACCTCCTCCATACGCTTTACGAGCAATGCATCAAACATAATGTCATCTTCTACGAGGAATTTTTCGTCACCTCCCTCGTCGTCGAGCTGCGCGGTGGTCAACGCCGGTGCGCCGGATGTGTTGCGCTCGCAGTACCCACCGGCAAGCTCCATGGCTTCCTCGCACCGGCGACGCTCCTCGCCACCGGCGGGTACGGCCGCAGCTATCTCCGCTCGACGAACGCCCTCATCAATACCGGCGACGGCGCGGCGCTCGCGTTCAAGGCGGGTGTGCCTCTCGAGGACATGGAGTTCGTCCAGTTCCACCCCACCACACTCTATGGTACCAATATCCTCATCACCGAAGGCGCGCGCGGTGAAGGCGGCCACCTTCTCAACACCGAGGAGAAACGGTTCATGCGCTGGTACGCGCCGGACGCCATGGAGCTTGCGCCGCGCGATATCGTCGCGCGCGCGATCGAGCGCGAGGCAAAAGCGGGGCGCGCCTATGAGGACGAGTATGTCTACCTCGACCTGCGGCACCTCGGCGCCGACCGGATCCGGGAACGGCTCCCCGGCATCCGCGCCATCGCCATGGATTTCGCCGGCACCGACCCCATTCAAGAGCCGATACCGGTCCAGCCCGGGCAGCACTATTCCATGGGCGGCATCGCGGTGGATACCGATTGCGCCACCAAATTACGCGGCCTCTACGCCGCAGGCGAGTGCGCCTGCGTGAGCGTGCACGGCGCGAACCGTCTCGGCGGTAATTCGCTCCTCGAGACGGTGGTGTTCGGGAAGCGCGCGGGCGCGACCATGGCCGATGCGATCGAGCGCGGGTCGGCACCGGACCATC
>CAZSUE010000045.1:1725-14535 GCA_964609045.1 uncultured archaeon
ATGCAGCTCGAGGAGGAGCGCGAACGGATCGACCGTATCCTCGACCGGCGCTACCACACGCCGCTCTATACCATTCGGGAGCGGCTACAGCGGACGATGTTCGACAAGTTCGGTATCTTCCGCACCCGCACCGAGATGGAGGACGGGCTCCAAGCAGTGCTCGACATCCGAAAGAAGTATGCCAATGTCAGTATCGAGAACACTGCGCCGCAGTTCAATTACGCCTTGATCAACCTCCTCGAGCTGGAGGGGATGCTCGTGATCGCCGAGGCCATTGCGCGCGGTGCGCTCGCACGCCGCGAAACGCGCGGGTCGCACGCGCGGAGCGATTACCCGGACCGCGACGACGACCATTTTTTGCGCCATACACTGATCAGGAACCGCGGCGGGAAGGCGGTGGTCGAATACCAACCGGTCACATTGGGCACGTTCGAGCCCAAGGAGCGTGAGTACTAATGCCGCAGCCAGAGAGAACGGGTAAAGACCGGAAACGGCCACGAACGGTGCGGTTGCGCGTCTATCGCTACGACCCGAACACCGATCGGCAATGGTACGACCTCTTCTTCGTCACGCCAACGCCGGGCCATACCGTGCTCGAGGCGCTCTTTGGGATACAAGATCGGTTTGACGACTCGCTCGCGTTCCGTTATTCATGCCGCGGCGCGGTCTGCGGGAGCTGCGCCATGCTGATCAATAAATTCCCGCGGCTCGCGTGCAAGACACAGTTGCTCGACCTCCTCGATGACGACGCGCGCAAGCTGCTCGTGGACTACCCCGGGCTCGATGCGCCGCAAGGGTGGGACCCGGCCAAGGAGATACTGATCGAACCGCTCCCGCATCTGCCCGTATGCAAGGACCTCGTCGTCGATATGGAGCCGTTCTTTTCGTTCTATCGCGCCATTGAACCATATTTCCAGCCGGAGGGAGAACCACCGGAGCGCGAGCGCACCATGGCCCCGGAGGCGGTGACGAAACTCGAAAAGTATACGAACTGCATCCTCTGTGCCGCATGCTTCGGCGCTTGTCCGGTGAACGGCGAGGTGCCCGGTTATGCAGGGCCCGCCGCGCTCGCAAAGCTGTTCCGGTTCCATATCGACCCGCGCGAAAGCGGTGACGATGACCGGCTCCAGACCATGGACACACCCGCGGGATGGCGGGGGTGCGAGTTCCATACCAATTGCGCGCGTGTCTGCCCCAAAGGCGTGACACCCAATAGCGCCATCGGTCAAGCACGGGCCGCGCTGGAACGCGACGAAAAGAAGGGAGAAGAGGAGTGAACAGCGGGCGAGCGACGCGACAGAACCATCGGTACTTGCCTTCTTTACGACCTCTTGCTACATCATCAGCTGATCGCGTCCCGTATTGTCATGAGGGAAACTTTTCACGATCATTTGCCTATGTGCCTCAACATGAGAAAGGGGCTCATTCCAGGCAGAGCACCTAATTAATACATTTTTTGCAAAAATCTAAATATTCAAGCCTTTGAATGGAATGAGCCAAGGATGTCGCAATAGAGCTCATCGATAACTCTCATGAGCGAGCGCACCCACCGCTGGTCGAGAGAAATCGAGAACTCGGATACACGGACCGATCAAATACCATTTCGTATCGGGTGCCCGGAGCTCTAGTACTTGGATCTTTCGGATAAAACATAAATAGCGGCTCGGCCGGGAGCAGACTGGGCTCTCTATTTTGCCCGGCAATGGGACCAGATCGGTTGGGTCAGAGCATGAGGAGACTGATCGCCATGACGAGCATCCCGAGCACGATGCCGAAGATGACGATATGACCACGCCCGTACCGATGTGCCATGGGGAGCAGCTCGTCCAGCGAGATATAGACCATGATCCCGGCGACGAACCCGAGCAGCGCGGCGAGGAGTGCGGGAGAGAGGAACGGGAGGAGGATGAGGAACCCGATGATCGCGCCGACGGGCTCGGCGAGCCCGGAGAGGAACGAGTAGATGAACGCTTTACGCCTGTCGCCGGTGGCATACAGGATGGGGACGGAGACCGAGATACCTTCCGGAATATTGTGGATGGCGATGGCGAGCGCGATCACCCCGCCGAGGCGCACATCGGTCAGCGCAGTACCGAATGTCGCGAGTCCTTCGGGAAAGTTATGGATAGCGATGGCGAGCGCGGTGACCAGACCGGTGCGCATGAGCCGCGGGTCGGTGCCGGTGGCCGACGCACTGGCCGATTCGGTGCCGGTGGCCGACGCACTGGCCGATTCGGTGCTGGCGGTCGACGCACTGGCCGATTCGGTGCATATGTCGGTGGGCGATTTATAATCGTGCGGATTCTGTTCTTCGGGGATGAGCAGATCGATGAGCGCGATGAAGCCGATGCCGAGAAAGAACGCGAGCACGCCCCATGAAGCACCCAGCGCCTCGAAGCTCGACGGGAGCAGCTCGACGAACGAGACATAGACCATCACGCCGGCGGAGAACCCGAGCGAGAAGGTGAGATAGACCGGTTTCGGGCGGCGGATAAAGTACGCGATAGCGCTGCCGATACCGGTGGACAGTCCGGCGAGGAGCGTGAAGAGAAACGCGACCCCGATCGTACCGCCCATCGCGGTCATATCTCGCGTTCCTCCATCACCTCATCAAAGCGGCGCGGGCCGCTCTCGCATTCCACCCAAAGCGGCCCGACCCAGCCGCATTCGCCGTCGGTCTGCTCCATCCTCAGATAATAAACGGCGGCGCCGTCGGTCCCCGGCGGCACCGCTCCCGACGACCGGTCCGCCGCTGCGTGGATACAATATTCGCCCTCATCTTGCAGCCCGTGGTCGTAGACCATGCCGCTGAGCGGCGTTGCGTCCTCGAAGGTGAGGTTGACCCAGCGCGTCGGCGTGTCGAACGAGACGCTCCTAAACACCTCGTTGTTCTTGACCAGCTCGATCGACGCGATGCTCGTGCTCCCGTCGCCGCCGGTAGCCGCGGCGAGGATGTCGATGCGTCGCGTCGTTTGCATCGAGTCGAGGCGGACGGTGGAATCGTTCTCTCCGACACGCTGGCCGTTGATGCGCAGATCGAGCAGCATTCGGCCGACATTACTGATCCCATAGCACTGTCGCGCCGCCAGCGCATCGAACACCGCCTCGCGGGTGCACTCCTCGGCGTAGACCGCGGCGAGGCCGCCGGGCTGGATATGATGCTGGCGGAACGCACCGCCCATGAACGCGCTGGCCCAGGAGAAGGGGTACTGGAACTGATGGTTCGCGTCGGTATGCGACAGCGAATGCCCGGGATGGCCGTCGTGTGAATCGGACGAGGCGATGAACCCGACTTGGCAGCCCATGGCCAGCGCATCCTGGACATGATAGCCGCGCTCCGTACGACCGCAGTAGCCGCCGTTATCCTCGAGCGGGAGCGGGTTGCCGTCGGCGCGGCGCATCTCGGAAGAGCCGTGGACAGAATAGACCTCCACCAGCGGCACCATATCGGCGATCTCGGGGTAGTACGACCAATCGAAGCTCAACCCCTGGACCGATTGCGCCGGATGATGCGGGATGCCGATCACCGGTGTATCGCTCTCCACGGACCAATCGCGGAGTGCACCGATGAACCGGTCCGGCGTGGAATAGTCGTCCCATGTGCCGCTAAAGAAGGAGAGGTCCTCGCCGCGGGAATAGACATTGATATCGCCCACCGAGTTCTTCGTCCCGAACTCGCCGCGATATTCGTACCCCACGAGGGTGGCGAACGCACCGGGATCGTTCCATTTGTTCGTCACCGCTTTCACATACGCCCAGAGCGCGGGCGCGGTCGCCACCGTATCGAACGCGACGAGGAAATGGTCGTGGTCGATGACCGACGCAAAATCGAGCTTGGCGATCTCCCGTGCATAGCGATAGAGCTCGTTGGGGTCGCCGGAGCCGTCGGAGAGCGACGAATGTGAATGGATATCGCCCCAGTAGATCCGAAACGGTGGATCCGCCCTCACCCAGATCGGATTGCTCCACGCCACATTCCCCCGATCGTCCCGTACCGAGATATAATGGACGCCCGTCCCATTGAGCGTCGCGGTGAAGGTACGGCGCCCCGCATCGCCGCCCACACCGCCTTGGAACCGATAGGCACCGGGGAGCGCGGCACCCGGGTCGGTGGTATTGAACCGTATCCGTCCCTCGTATGCTCGTGCGATCCGCTCGCAATAATCCCAGCACTGGGCGTGGAGTTCGAACCGCTCGCCGGGCGCGACCACGCTGGGCGCGATGAGGAAAAGCCGATGCGGTGCATGGTCGACCAGTGCGCGGCGGTTCACATTGGGGCTCTCCGTTGCCGGTGAGGCGACCCAGCTTAGGGCGGGGCCGATGACGAGCAGTACCATGACGAAACTCTCGATCATGCGTCTTTGGAGCGAACGGCGCCGAAACGGCGCGTTGGCTCGCAGCCGGGCGGGCCGTGGGAGCGTTGCACGATCGCAAATCGTCGTCGACGTCGAAGACAAAGCATACCACCGTTCGGTCCATCGTTAACTGGCTCATTGGGCGCGTTAGAGGATCGAATAACTGAGATGGAGGAACTGCACGACGAGGAGCTGTGCGGTAACGAGGATGAGGACCAGCATGCCGTGGAACCGTGCACGCGGGTCGCGGGCGCCATAGAAGAGGAGGAGCGCCGCGCCGAAAACGATGCTGGCGAGGTTCAAGAATGGGATGAGGACGAAGCCGTAGGCGAGGACCGTGATCATGACCGGCTCGTAGCGTATCGCCGTAACCGCCATGGCCAGTTCGTCCACACGGTCGATATGGTCGGCCACCGCCGTATATGCGAAGAAGGCGCGCCCGCCGCCGTCCGCGCCGCCGTCCGCGCCGCCCTCCGTGCTGCCCTCCGCATCAGCGTCGGTATCTAGCATCTCGAGTATCTCGAGCATCTCGAGCTTCTCTACCAACCGTGCAGTTGCGCGGTCGAGCTGCGTGAGGTACCCTTGCCCACGCCAGGTCTCGACGCCGCGATGCTCGACCATGGTCGAGATCGACTTTTTTGCATCGGCCAGCGCGTCGTCCAATCGCGCTTCCAGCGCCGGCGAGAGCGACGCATTCGCATCGAGCAGCTCGCGGGCGCGGTCGTACCGCTCCTTCTGTACCTCGAGGAACGATGGTTCCACCTTGCGACGCCAGAAGAGAAGGTCCGATAGCTCGACCATGATAGCGCAGCTCCCACCGTCACTGCGAAGCGAACGGTACGCAATATAGTTATTGGGCCTCCGCCGCGCAGCGCTCCAGTGTATCTTGCACGGGCGGGTAGCGCAGGACGCGGACCATCAATGGCATGATCGTGCGGAGGAGCTCCTTGGAGATGGCGAGGAGACGTTCGCCGGACTGGCCGCGGTATTCGCGCGCCATGAACTCCTGGATGAACCGTCCGTTCTTGAACCGCTCGTCGCCGGAGAGCGGCTCCATATAGAGTTCATAGAGGACATAATACTGCTCGCGCGCATACCGCTTCAGCACCTTCAGGTCGTCTTCGAACCGCTGGAGGAACGGCCCCCGCGATAGCTCGAGTGTCTCGTCCTCTTCGGCGGGGGGGAGTGCTTCGATCGCGGACCGGATCACCGCTTCGTACTCGCCCGGATGGGCGTTCCAGTACCGCCGCATGTCGTGCTCGAACTTGTTATGCGTGATAAAAAAATAGGCGATGTTGAAAAAGAGCCGAAGCATGTTCGATCTCACCTTCGGCGCGCCCTCGTCGTTCTCTTCCACACGAAAGACATCCTCGAGAAATATCTCGCGAAAATCCTTGGCATGGAACGGCGTCCCTACATCGACGATATAATGCTGGGTGAAGGCGAGGTCGTGGATGAACGCATCGCGCAGCTTGGACGGGACCGCGACCGTCCCCGACCCGCTCTCCGCGTCGATACGGTCGCACAGCGCGAGCACCTCCCGCAGATAGCTCATGGCGTTGCCCACTGCCGCCACGCTATGGTCGTACCCCCATTGTGAGAACTCTCGGATCGCGTTACCGATCCACTGGAGCCCGTGAAAGATCGTCTCGACCACGCCCGACGGATCGGGCAACTGGAACGACTTGATGTTCTCCTTCGGCGCAATATCGGGATAGCTCGTCCTTTCAGAGAGCTCCTCATTCAGTTCGGGTTCCACTTCGAGTTCGTCGAGTACTGCGTGGAGAATATAGCCATGGACCTCGGTATCCACTCTGCCACCGGCCAGTCATGGTACGATCACGCGGAAAACGATGCGGTGGTGCCACAGGTACGGATAGTTATGGGATAGTTATGGGTATCGTGAAGAACGCTCATTCCTTCTTCTGCAACCGTTTCTTGCGTTTCTTTTTCGTCGGCGCGCCGCCGGCGAGCTTCTGACGCGTTTTCTTGAGGAGGAACTCCGCCTTCTTGTTATCCTCGTCCATCTTCAAAACCTCTTGGAACAGCCGTTTCGCTTTCTCGAAGTTCTGTTTCTGGTATGCGCGTTTCCCCTCGACGAGATATCGCGTGATCTTCTTGGCAAGTCGCTGCGCCCGCCGTTTCGCCTCTTCCTCGTCGATCGCCGCCTCGAGCTTCGCACCGCAGTCTGGACACACCGTCGTACCCGGGTCCAGTTTCGCCTCACAGTCGGGGCAGACGATCATCTCCTCCTTCGCGGGCGTCTCTGGCGCCTTTTCCTTCACCGTCTTTTTCTTGACCGGCTCCTTCGGTCCTTCCTCATCTTCGGCTTTCGCTTCGGGCTCCGGTCCTTCTTCGTCTTCGGCTTGCGGTTCTGCGGGCTCGTCGAAGACGAACTCTGGTTCTCCTTCTCCTTCTTCTTCTTCCTCGCCCGCTTCTCCTTTCGCTTCGTCGGCCTCGAAGGCGACCTCGGGCGCGGCGGCTTCTTCTGCCCCTTTTCCTTCTAATTCTTCCGCTTCCGCTTCCGCTTCTTCTTCTTCGGCCTCTACTTCTGCCTCTGGCATGGCCTCTGAGGGCGCGCCCTCCGGTTCGCCTTCTCTTGCGCCCTCGGGCTTCGCTTCCGCTTCTGGTTCTTCTTCTTCCGCCACCTCTGCTTCACCTGCTGCTTTGGCCTCTATCTCAGCCTCAGCTTCAGCTTCCATTTCGAACTCGATCGCGGACGCTTCCTCTTCTTCCGCTGCCTCTTCCTCTTCTTCTTCCTCTGGTCCGGCCTCTATTCCGGCCTCCGGTGCCGCTTCCGCTTCTGCTTCTGCTTTCGCTTCCGCTTCTTTTGCCGCTTGCATTTCCGCGTCGTAGGCTTCTTCCGCGCGGATCTCCTCTTCCGGTATGGGCACATCCGGCAACTCGCCGATCAGCCCGAAATCCACATATTTCTCCGCACAATCGGCCAGGAGCTGGAGCCGTGTGTACTCGCCTTCGATCCCGTCGGCGATGGCCACTGCGGTGTTGAGCGCATTCTCCGCCGTTTCCCGGTGACCCGTTTCCATATAGAGCGTGGCGAGATCGAGGGTGCGTTCGCATTTCACGACCTCGTCGTCGATATCGTCGAGGCTATCGGCGGCACGTTCGAGGAGCGAACCCACCGCTTCCTCGTCGTTGCGCGCCGTGAAGAAGTCGATCTCCGCATGCAGCGCGTCGAGATAGCGACCGATATCCTTATCGTGGATCGCAGGGAGCGTTTTCTCCACCTTCCCAAGCAGCGCTTGCGGGCGCTTCTCGTCGCCGCGCTCGGTGAGGATCGTCGCCATGGTGCAGAAGGTCGCTGCGACCTTGGCGAGCACGAGCGACGAGGGCGACTCCTGGAGCGTCGCCTCGCCGTCTTCGATGGCGGTGGCGAGGAGCTCATCCGCCTTTGGCTCGTTGCCGAGGCTGCGGTACTGCTGTTCGATGGCGAAAAATATCTCCGGCCGAAGCGCCTCGTTCCTGACCTTATGCCCGAGCTTCTCGGCGCGCTCGAGCCATACCATCTCTTCCTCTTCCTTCGCCAGCTCGCAGTAGCGTTGCGCCAGTGCGGCCAGTGCCTCTGTTTGGAGCGTCAACGAAAAGATGGTGTCGGCCACCGCGTGCATGTTCTCGTGGTATTGCGGCTTGCCGGTGGCGCGTTCCAGTGCGAGGTAGCTTTGCGCGATGGCGTAGAGCGCGTCGGATTGTTCGTATTTATCCTCGATCCCGTCGGCGATCTCGTGCGCGTTCTCCAGCGTCTCGACCGCATGTTCGTCGAACTTCAATGTGCCGAACGCATCGGCGAGCGCGCAGAGCGTCTCCACCCGCAAGAGCGCGCCGTTCATTGTGTCGGCCACCGAGCGCGCCTGGAGGAGTAGGTCGTTGTTCTGGGTATCGAGCGCCAGCGAGATATAGCCCTCGGCGAGGGTCGCGCAATGCTCGTCCTTCTTCTCCGGCTCCTCGATCTGATTGAGCGCCTTGAGCGCGCGTTCGAGGAGCGCGGGCTCCTCCAGCTGCGGTGCGAGCGTTGCGAGGAGGTCTGCGACGATGCCGAGCGCATCGAATCGGATCCGATCGTTCTCGATCGAACGCGCCAGCGCCTCAATATCGTCCACCATGGCCAGAGCGTCCTCGCCGTCATCTGTTCCGGCCAACGACCGTGCGAGCGTCGCCAGTGCCTCGACGAGCTCGCGCCGTTCGAGCGATGTGGGCTCGCCCGCGCGGATATTCTTTGCGAGGACATAGGTCTTTTTCGTGTACTTCTGCGACGCCTCCATATCGCCGAGCGTGGCGTACGCTGCGGCGAGCTCGGCATATAACGCCGTGCGTTTGGGCAGCTCGGGCTCGAGCCGCGCGATAATGGTGGCGGCCTCGAGCGTGCTCGGATCGTTCCTCTCCACGCCGAGCGCGATGTATTTTGATCCGATCTCTTGATACAGTTCTGCACGACGGAACATACTGCGGACATACTCGACGGCGTTGAGTGCAATATTTGTTACATGCGGTGAGTGCTGATCCTCGGCCATGACTAACCCCCATTCAATAATTCATGAGTAGATATTTGTATGCTTTTTGCATGGTTCAGTAACGGTGACTAAGTGGCAACTGCCTGTTCTCCTGGATGCGCGTAGATCGTTCAGTCTGGTTGGGTTTGGTCCAGCGGCATTAGAAGAGGACGGAGCGTATGATGTATGATGAGCGCTCTTGTGCACCGCATATGCAATTCGATATGCATATGTCTCGTTTTTCGATCATCCGTTCAGCTTATCCACCGCGGTATGCACGGTGAACCCTCTTTTTATCGCCACAGCGCCCTCTTGCGATGCTTTAGCAGCCACCGTTCACTTCACTATCGTTCCGGTACGGCGTGGTTGGGATTACGCCCAAACACGATCCAATACGATAGTATAGCACAGTATAGTATAGTATAGCATAGTATACCGGCGAAGAGCGCCACATTGACGGGACCCATCACATCAAACCGATCATCGGCGGTGATGGAGACATACCCCCTCAATACCTTCAAAACCGGAACCAGATCCGACCTATCTAGAGATTGGGTGAACCCTTATCACGCTTGCGATACATAAATCTATTGCAATCGGGTCTGAGGGTGGATATGCTTGCGTGCTGGCGGTGTCGTCATGGATAGTGGTCGGAGTCCGAGCATGTACCCCGGCGTCATCTTCGACCACGAACTAATCCTGCGGTGTGGGGACCTCTTCGACCAGCTCCTCACCGGACGCCACGCTGTCGATGGAATGGACCGCTCCGCCGCATTCCTCGATCACCCGTTGGACCGCCGTATAATCGATATTGATCCCTTCGATGGTGAGCTTGATGCTTTCCGTATCTTGATCGATCTCCTCGAGACTGCAGTTGACCCCGCTGACGCCCTTGAGTGCGCTCACCTTCAGTGAAAGGTCGATTATGTTCGGTTGATGCGGTTTAAGTACATCCAGCACGAGCCGCCGAATATTCGGCACAGTCTCTCCTCCGTTCGAACGAAGCGTTGAAGTTCGCGCTGCTATATCTTTTTTTTCGTTACCATTCGGTTCTCGTACGGCTACCGTTCGGTTACGCCTCGATTAAGCGGCGCGTCGTGGTCTATTGTGAGAGGAGGGGAACGGCGGGAACAAACTTTTTTAGCGAGCGCGGTGATATGCGCAGCAGGGATACGCGGTCGATATGACGAACCTAAAGAAATTATTGCGGGGATTGCGCTCGCAGAACGCGAAGCGCCGACGGAACGCGATATCGGGCCTCTATAAGTTGGGTGTAAAACATCCCAACGCCATATTCCCCCACATCCGGACGATCCTCGATGCGGTGGACGACCGCGAGCAGGCGGTGGCGATCCAAGCGTCGGAACTATTATTGCAGCTCAGCAAGAGCGCGCCGGGGCAATTTCTCCCGCTGATCGGCGCGATCGTTCACCGCCTCGAGGGGTTGATCGAACAAGGCGCGGAGTACGAGGGTTCGTACCAGCCATACATCGATCTGGTCAGTCTCCTCGGCAACCTCGGTAGCGTTGCGCCCGATGCGGTTGCACCGGTACTCCCCTTCTTCCAGCGGTGCCTCAATTATCCGGTCTATCGCCCCGACCACCCGGAGAAAGGTATGCGACAGTTCTATGCCGCGATCATCCGTGCGGTGGGGTTGATCGGCCGCGTCAAACCGGTGGCGATCCTAAATCTGATCCCCACCACGGTGAAATGTTTCGCCGATACCTTCAAGTACTCGATCCTCCGCAACGAATCGCAACAACGCGACGCCATGCGCCCCTGGGCGATTTTTGCCATCACCGAGATACTGAAGTCCGCACCGGAATATGTCGCGCCCGCCGTGCTTCGGTTCGTGAACGCGGACAACGAGGAGCTCAAGCTGCAGATGCGTCAGATCATGGCGATGATGGGCGAGAAGCTCGATCGCATCCTCCCGTCGCTCCTCACGAGCATGACGGCGAAGGACAAGAGTATTCGGAGCAATGCGGTGGATGTGCTGGAGAAGTTCGGGCGCAGCACGCCGGCGAAGGTCGTCCCCGTGCTCTCCAAATGTCTCCTCGACGAGAACGAGCGGATGCAGAAGAGCGCGATGGAAACACTGGGCGCCATCGGTCAGAACAACCCGGACTATGTCCTCGACGCGATCCCACGCATCGTCGACAAGATCGGATCGGCGTCGCGCGAAATACGGGTGGCGGCAGTGGAAGCGGTGACCCAGATCGGGAGTAGCGATATCTACCCGATCAAAGACGCGATCCCTCATCTTGTGCGTCATCTCGACGATCAGGATAGCAATGTACGCTGGGTGGCCATCGGCGCACTCGAGAAGATCGCGCTCCACGATACGAGCTATATCGAGGAGGCGATCCCGCTCCTCACCCGCTGCCTCAAGGATTCACACGATCATGTCCGGTGGCGCGCAGCGGACGCGCTAAAGAAGATGAAGGTCGATCCCATCGAGCATCCGCGCATCCTCCGCACCCTCGATCGACTCGAGCGCCAGATCAAAGCCTCACCACTGGAGCAATCCATCTCGCGCTCCATGATGGAACGGATCGAGAACGGGCGCGCGGCGCTGGCCTCACGGGATTACACCGACGCCATGGAGACGACCCGCGAGGTCATCACACGGCTCGACGAGCTGCGCAAGAGTGATGCGGCGTACGCATCACCGCATACATCGCAAGCCTACAGTCTCGATCGACCGCGCTACGGCCAACCGAGCGAAGCGTCCACGCCGGGGGTGGACGACGAGGCGGACATACCACCACGTCGTGCACCGGAGCGGTCGATGGGGACAATGACCGCTGAGAGTATGGCCGCCGGCGCGGCGGGTGGAGGTGGAGAACCGGTGCGCGCCGATCCATTGGCGACGATGGACGGCGTGGACCGGAGCTCGTTCCCGCCATGGGAGCCGCCGCTGGGAACCGACACCAACGGGCCGCGTAGCGCCCCCGACACCGCTGGTGGCAGTGCGGAAGCACCCGCGAACGAGGAGTCGATGGGAGTCGGCGCGCCGGACAATAGGAATGGTGGCGGCACCAATGGTACGGTCAACTCGCTGGCCGATATCGCGCGCCGCGCCATCGAATCGCTGGCGCAGACGCGCGGTGATGTCGAGGTGCCCATGCGTCCCACTGATGCGGAGGGCGCAAAACCGCACCACCCCCGTCGCGACCTGAACTGGCACCCAACAGAGCATATGCCCGATACGATCCACCCAGACGAAGGGGCGCCAGGTCGAGCGGCCGCGCAACCGCGCGCCACCGACTGGGGGGAGGGAGCTTCGCAACCCGAGGGCGAGGTGTTCAGCGACTGGGAGTTCCCGCCGTGGCAGACCGAAGAACCGGGAGGCCGTAGCGCGGCCGAGGAATCGCTCAGCACCGATGCCGCTGCCACGCGGGATGCGCGCGACCTCGGCGCGGAGCGTACGCACCAGCTAGCATCTGAAACCGAGACGGGTGAGGAACAAACTGGCGACGGTGGCGTCGACGAGGCGGAGCGCGAAGGGCCAGAGGTGGCGGGCACTGACGAGGCGTCGACGACCGAAGCGGTGAAAGATAGAGCCAGAACCAACGGGGAACGCATGGCACGGTTCTGTCGCTATTGCGGCAGCTCGATCCCGATCGGCGGGCGATTCTGTAATAAATGCGGCCGTAGGCTGAATTGAAGAAGAAAGCGGGGTGCGTGGAGCGGTGTGCGGTGTGCGGTGTGCGGTTAGCGGTGTGCGGGGAGCGGGGAGCGGTGTGCGGGGAGCGGTTAGCGGTGTGCGGTTAGCGGGGAGCGGTTTGCGGTGTGCGGTTAGCGGTTAGCGGGGAGCGGTTAGCGGGGAGCGGTTAGCGGTTAGCGGGGAGCGGTTAGCGGTTTGCGGTGTGCGGGGAGCGGGGAGCGGTGTGCGGGGGAGCGGTTAGCGGTTAGCGGGGTGCGGTTAGCGGGCTGCGGTTAGC
>CAZSUE010000046.1:0-14519 GCA_964609045.1 uncultured archaeon
ACTCGCCTTGCCAGTTGTCCTCGTAGAGGTGGAACGCGATACGATATGCCTGTTTTTCCTTGATCGTTTCGGGTACATCGATGAACTCGATGCGCGTCGGCGCATAGATCGTCGTCCGGTTCTGTACCGTGCTCGCTTTATAGAGATGTGTCCCGTTGAACGATGCGACGATACTGACCGGTCCCTTGGCGAGCGTTTGTGGGGTTTGGCCGGTGAACTCGGCCTGTCCGCCGTCGGTGGGTCCGTCGGCGGTGATCGAAACGCCGCCGATCTTCGCCTTGACCTCTTGGTTGTCGATGGCTCTTCCCGGCTCGTTCTGATACAATTCTTTCAACTGCGCCGTGATCCTATAATCCTCACCGCGCACGAGCTGAGCGGGGAGGGCTTGGAACTGGAGCACGGTATAGGACGAGACATTGACCGTGGCGGTGTCCTCGCCGTCGCCGCCTTCGTCCGAGGCGAGATAGGCGTCGCCGGGGAAATATGCCTGTTGATTGGCACGGGTGCCGTTATATTTCGCCCATACGATCGCCTCGCCCACTTGCTGCGACTCGGTGGGCGTATATTCGAACTCGAAATGGCCGTTCTCGTCGGTGCGCGTGACACCGAGCGCGACGAGGTTGGCCCCCGTCGCTTCACGCCATTTCACCACGACGACCTTATTGGGGATGCCCGCGTCGACCGCCGAACTGCTCGAGAGCTTATCCACATCGTACAGATCGCCTTCGATGGTGAACGGCTCGCCTTTGATCGCTTCCTTTGGCACAAGCTCGATGTCGGTGGATGCGACGATATAGAGCGTTTTCTCCGTTTCACATGGCTCGTAGTTCCCATCGCGGTCGAACCGGCCGGTGATGGTCACCGGGCCGAGTGGCTCGTCGAAGAGAACATGTTGTTTCGTTTCGAACTCGCCGTCGGTGTCGGTACGAACACTCTCGAGTTGCGTATTACGCCACCAGAGCCGGAGCGTCATGCCGGGGAGCGGGGTGTCGAAATCGTCCACGAGCGAGCCGCGGATCGTTGCATTCGTATTGCGGTGCACCTCGGAGTCGGTATTGATGTTGAGTTTGGTCCGCGCCGTGACCCAGTAAGTGGCGGTGGTCGTCGAACCAATATAATACGAATCCACTCCCGGCCGAAACGCGATCTTGATATTGACATAGCCGAGGATCTGTTCGCGGGGAACGAAGAACGGTTTCGAGAAGGATCCGTTGTCGCTGGTCTCGATGGCGGTGAGATCGTCCTGGCCCCATGTGATCTGGACCTCGTAGAGGAATGTCTCCTCGCCCACCCGTAAGAGCGGTGGTTCGTCCATATTATCAAGTACCGTGCCGTTGAGAAGGAGCGATGTGGATCGATGCACGGCGAGCTCAGGCTCGATCCTATCGTCGAAGAGGATATGGGTGGGTCGTTTGACGACGAACTCCGTGAACGCTTCGCTGGAGAGGTAATAGATGTTATTCTCGGATGTATCGGCACTGTCGTAGCGCGAGAAATTGACCCTGACCCGATGGATGCCTACAGCGGTTTCGGGGACGATGAGATACGGATCGAACGAGAAGGAGCCGCCGCTGGTGAGCGCGGTATTATTCTGGAGCGAGGGGATCGGTCGACCGTCGAGGAAGACGCGGACCGTATTACCGCTCAGCCCGAACTGATAGCCCTGTTCCGCATCCTTTAGGACGCCGGTGACCGTGATCGTATTATTGACCACGACGCTCTCCGGTGTGACCGAGACCTGGAGCGTAGTATGATGGAGTATGACGGGGAACCGCGAGGTATTCTCCCAGCTGCTCGGTCGGCGAACGAGGTGGAACGGACCGTATTGCGAGAAGTTCGGATCTTGCGCCTGCGCATCGCTGAAAAAATAGCCCGAATTGTTCACATACATCCCATCGAACTCGGCTCTCACCCGGCAGGGTCCCACTGGATTGTCCACATTGTTGAAGGTCGCTTCGAATATACCGTCCGTCGGCGCCGGCTGTCCGAGCTGGCCGCGGGTCACGGTGTGATTGACACGCTCCAGCGGCCCTTGTGACCAATAGACGGTGATATTCGCCTGTGTGATCGGGATATGCGTCCCGTTGGCGCCCTTCTCCGTCAACCGCCCCATGATCGTGATATTGTTCCCGAACACGACCTCTTCGTCGAACGCCATTTCGAACTGCGTATCGACCTCGAGCCATGCCCGCGAGCGGGTGCTTTCGTGAGTGCTATCGGTATGCGGTGTCGAGTAGCGCTCAACTGGATCGACGGGTGCGGAGGGCACATCCAGCGGCTCGAACGGGATTGCGTTCGCTTCATCCGCATCATCCGCTTCATGCGCTTCCGCACTCGTCTCATCACGATCCTCGGCCGCTTCGCCCACGCCCCCGTCGTCACCATCAACGTCGACGTCAACTTTGGTATCGTGTACCGGTGCGTGGACCGATACGGCGGGAGAGGACGACGCCGTGACGCTACATCCTTCCGCCCCCGCATCTTGGGTCGTCTCCTCGTTCGTCACTGCGAGCGCCGGTGCCGACGCTCGTTGTGGGCCGCAAAGATCGGTGTCCGAACCTGTTTTCTCCGGCAAAGAAGCGGGCTCCATGCTGAGCACATTGTGACCTAAATCGCCATCGTTCGGACCCGTACCGGGTTCGGATTGGAATAGAGCGCCTAGGACGGTAAGTCCGCCAAGCATGAGAATAGAAATACCGAGAATAATGAATAGATCGATTTTTTTAACCATTGGTGTCACCAACTCCGATGACAATGGATCGCGAAACCAGATACTCTCATTGGATGGGGTAATAAAAATGTTTCTACCCACGGCGGTGTTCAGCTACCGCCCTCTGGGTGCGTCATCCACCCCAACATCGCAGGTGAGTGTTGGGAATGCGATCGAAAACGCGTGTCACATTCGTTCCTATAGATTTCTGGATCGGGCATCGCAATGACCACGACCTTATATATTAATTTCGACCTCCAGGCATGAGCGAGTATGCGAGACGCCCCATAAGGGTCGTCTACAAGGTCGATATAGTACAGTTCATTCCGATCTAGCACGGGGAAGGTTAAAAATCGCCCGTGTTCATGAACAGCGGCGAAACGGCACAGCAACGAAAAGTAGACATTGACATTTTGGACAGAACATATAAGAACCCCTGAATAGTTTTAATTAAATCTAAAACGGGTACAATGGCGCATGGCGCGCAGCGCCGACCATCCTTCGTTGCACCGATGAGGAGAGAGGGGACGGCGTGGTGGCCGATCAGAAGGATCAGATCAGGTCATATCATATCCTACCCGTTCTCGGTGATGGTTCCAATGAGATGGCGGTTGATCTTCTCACTCATTCTTGCATGTACAGCATTCGCGATCGTATTCCTATTGACATCGAGCTGCGGCACGGCGGCTGCGACGAACCCTGGCCTTCAATTCGAGCTGGATTCGACCGTCGCGCTCGCAGATTCGAACGAGACCTACGATATCGCGCTGGCCGATGTCGACCACGACGGCGCACTGGATCTCATCTGTGCGAACAATGGCGCCAACGCGGTCCATCTCGGGAACGGCGACGGGTCGTTCGGGGCCGCAGACCAATGGTCCGACCCGTATGCGAACGACAGCCGCGGTGTGGCCGTCGCCGACCTCGACGCCGACGGCAACCTCGACCTCGTGTTCGCCAATTACGACGAGTACGACTCTATCTATCTCGGAAGCGGTGACGGGACCTTCGCCCCGCAGCCACACCTTACCAACGACTCCGAGAGCAAGAGTTACGCGGTGGCGATCGCCGATCTCGACCGCGACGGCGCGCTCGACCTCGTGTTCGCCATCGAGGGATATGATAAGGTCTACTTGGGGAACGGTAACGGTACCTTCCGCCCCAACG
The DNA here is from genome assembly GCA_964609045.1 of uncultured archaeon. GTDB lineage: Archaea > Thermoplasmatota > Penumbrarchaeia > CAZSUE01 > CAZSUE01 > CAZSUE01. The sequence continues at coordinate 3,878 of CAZSUE010000046.1, forward strand.
ACCAGTGGGATAGCGCCAATAAGTACAACGGCAGAACGAAGGATGTGGTCGCAACCGATCTGGATGGAGACGGCGACCTGGACCTGATATTCGCGAGCGATACCGGTTTCTATACTGCCAATACGATCTATCTCGGTGATGGCACCGGTGGGTTCGAACCGTCCCCGACATGGAACGACCCGCTCCCCAAGGCGACCTACGCGGTGGCGACATCAGACTTCGATAGTGACGGCGACCCCGATCTCATCTTCGGTAATTATGGGACCTCGAACTATGGGATGAAGAACCCGATCTATCTCAACGACGACGCGGGCGTCATGGATACTGCGTCGCCGCTCTATACCGACCGTTTCGATCATACCTACGCGCTCGCGGTGGCAGACCTCAACGACGACGGCTTCGACGACCTCGTTATCGGGAACGATCCTGGCCCGTCGCATATTCTCATCAACGATCACGGCCAGAGCCTAAGAGGATCGAATATACCCCTCCCCACTCTATCAACCGTTCGGGCGTTGGCGGTGGGCGACCTCAACGGCGATGGCGTGCTCGATATCGTCGTCGGGAATAATAGCGGCCCGAACCCCGTCCTCCTCGCACATAACCGTTCCTATTTTTCCGACGAATATTGGATAAGCGAATTGGAAGAAAACACGCGCGATTCCGCACTTGCAGACTTCGACGGTGACGGGATACTGGACCTCATCTGCGTCAACGACGGACAGAACTGGATCTATAGCGGCGACGGTACGGGCCGGTTCGAGCCATTCCTCGATTGGCTCGACGACGAACTGGCCGATAGCCAAGCGGTGGCGGTGGGCGACTTAGACCGTGACGGGATGATCGATTTTGTTGTCGCCAATCAAGATAGCTATGATTATGTCTATCTCAACCGAATTGTCGATGGAATGGGTTTCCTTCAGGTCCAATTAGGGAATGAGAATGTGGATACACGTGATATCGCCGTTGGTGATGTAAACGGGGACAAGTGGCCGGATATCGTTCTCGCGCGAAGAACGACCCAAAACCGTCTTTTCCTCAATGACCATCATGGTGGGTTTATTGAGACCGATTGGAGCACCCCTTCGGACGAGGACAGCTTTGCCGTCGCGCTGGGGGATGTCGATTTTGATGGTGATCTGGATATCGTGATCGGGAACGACGGCGCAAACAATATCTACTTGGGTGGTGGCGACGGTTCGTTCTCGAACGGAAGCTGGATCGATCCATCGACCGCTCTCACCAATGCGCTCACCCTCGTTGACCTCGACGGCGATACCTATCTCGACCTCGTCTGTGCCAATGGTGGTGCCGCCCCCCCCTCGCGATAATCGGGTCTATCTCAACGACGAGACCGGGAATTTCTCCACCGTCTCGTTGTTGAACGATACCAGCCCCGCCAGATCATTTGATATCTCGGTTGTAGATGTCGATGCCAACGGTGAACTGGATCTGATTTTCGCCAATAAATTCCTCGGTGCCGCCCAGCTCTTCCTCGGCCAAGAGGACGGTTCGTACATCTCGGAGGACCGGTTCGATTCGCTGGGTTTGACCCAGTATACGACCACCTCGATCGCCGATTTGAACGGCGACGGGATCGAGGACATCCTCTTCGGCTCGAATAGGGGCAATAAGGCGACGCGCGTGCTCCTCGGCACCACCCCGAACCGGCTCGGAGGGGGCGCGCAATGGAACGATACGACGCTGGCACTGACGAACATGGCGATGCATTGCGACCTCGACGGCGACGGGTGGGTCGATATCTATTGCGCCAACACCCATCGAGATGAGATACTCTACAACCGCGGAGGCGGCCAGTTCTACTCACACCTCATCGGGAACGAGACGAATACGAGCGCGGTGGCATGCGCCGACCTCGACGGCGACGGGCAAACGGAGATCATTCTCGCAACGCAATTCAACGATGATGGCTCGAATACTGTTCTGGAAGTGCTGGTCCCGGATGGAGCAGGCGGCGGCTATACACCACGGACCATGGCCACGCTCGATGCGACGGTCAACGATATTACCATCGCCGATCTCGATCGCGACGGGAGGCTAGAACTCGTCATCGCAACCGCCGACGCACCCCGCATCTACAACGCCACAGTGGAAGTTTGGCACTACGAGCGATCGAATTGGCTCCCATGGGGCGCCAATAGCTCCATCGGTGTCTCCGTCGCCGACCTCGACGCCGATGGCACGCTCGATCTCATGTTCGCGTCCGATCGCTCCGTCGCGCTCTTTTATGGTGATGCGAACGGGAGCTTCAATTCCACGCCGGACGCGGTCGTCGCCACTGGTATGAACCTCACCGCCATAGCGGTCGGCGACATCGACCGCGACGGGTGGTACGATATCGTCGTGGGAGGCGACGGTGGCGCGACAACCTATCTCAACAACTGCTCCGGCGGGTTCGGCACCGCTACGAACTGGTCCTCATTAGGCCAGGGGGTGATGAGTTGTGCGCTGGGAGACCTCGACCGCAACGGCGCGCTCGATCTCGCCCTCGGATATGGGAACGGTACGGTCGAACTGTTCGCCGGAATGGGCAATGGCAGCTGCTTCCATACCCGTCCGATCTGGTCCTATAATTCGTCCGGAACCATGGCGGTGATCCGGTCCATGCTCGTCGCACCGGTGGATCACGATGCGTTGCCCGACCTTTTCATCGCCGGCGAGGGTGCGAACCGGCTCCATATCCACAACGGGGTCGCACGCGGGAACGCAGAGGCGAGCCTTATCCTCGACGATATGCCGCCCACCGACGAGCTGATATTCGGCCGCCTCAATTTCAGCGCGCGATTGTTTGATGTCGAAATGGATCGCTGCGACATCTTCTTTTCTTACATCCTCGAAGGCAATCGCTATAACGCGAGCTTGGTGGGCCACAGCAACCCGATCCGCGCGCTCGCCGGGTCACAATTCGGTACCGATCTCACATTCCAATGGGACACCGACACCGACGATATCAACGGCGAGGAGATCCTTTTCGAGATCGTCCTCGTCGAGCTGCCCACACGGGTCGATGCGGTGGCGGGCCGGAGAACGGTCTATCGCTTCGGCCCGTTCGATGCGATATCGAACACCGACCCACGGTTCGAAGGCTTCATCAACACCACATCGGTCCATGAGTATTCGAACTGGTCTATCACATTGAACGATTATTTCGACGACGACGAGACGCCCGAGGGGCTTATCTACAGTACGAGCAGCGCGGTGATCGAGGTCGACGCGGAGAGCTCCGTGGCGCGCTGGACACCGGCGTGGGATGCCGTATCACTCGTCAATGTCATCTTCATCGCCACCGACCCGGTGAACGAGGAGCGGTTTGCACGGTCCAACTATTTCAATCTCGAGTTCGTACCGGCCGACAAGAGCACAATGGTGACGATCAACACACCGGACGGCGAGTGGGTGAACACCAGCGCACCGCTCGTCGATGTCGATTTTCGGTTCTACCACCCCGAGCATCCCTCCATCGTCATCGAGGAGGTTTCATACCGGCTCAACGACGAAACCGCTTGGACATTGATCGAGGCGCCACACGGGAACTATAGTGACGATCTCAACATTACCGGGCTGCGCGAAGGGCTCAATACCGTCTATTTCCAGGTGATCGACAGCGATGGCGGAGAATATCGGCCCACCGACTCAAACCATACCCTCACCCTCTCCTACGACAGTACGGCGCCGACCTTCCAGATACCGTCCCAAGCGCAATGGTACAATACCACCACGCCGACGCTCACGGTCGAATGCTACGACGACCATCTCGTCGAATCGATATGGTACTGCGTCGATAACGGGCCGTGGTATTTGGTTGAGGACGAGATCGGCCAAAAGGATCGGAGTGCGACCTTCGAGCTCGACGAACAGACCGAGGGCGAACATACGGTCCGGTTCCTCGTCTACGACCGTGCCAACAATAGTGTACACTCGACCGACGAGGATAGTAATTTCACGCTCTGGATCGATCTGGCCGCACCGCAGTTCAGTATCGCCAACGCAAGCGGTGCATGGCACCGTACCTCGACGATCCATATTGCGATCAACTGTACCGACGATCTCGCTTTGGCGGAGGCGTACTACGAGATCCAGGACGGATTTACGGGCACGATCTTCACTCTCGACGACCTCACCACACAGCAGCAGCGCTATCGCGACCCGTTATTGATCACCGGGCTGAACGAAGGGAGCTACAACATTCGGTTCACAATCTACGACCGGGCGAGAAATAGTATCCAGACCAGCTTCACCTCCTTCGTCCTCAATATCGACCGAACGGCGCCCAGCATTCAATTGACACAGTGGAACGATACCGGCACCACCGGCGAGGCGGTGTGGGTCAACGGGAGCGTCCGCGATGCGGGCTCGGGCGTGGCCATCGCCCAACTCACCTACCGGCAGGGGACGAGTGACGCTGTCACCATTCCCTTTTCCAACGGCACGGCGGCCATCCCACTGGAGGAGAACTCGACAGCGTCCATTTCATTCTCCATCGCCGCCGTCGATATCGCCGGGAACCATATCCGAACCGGCAACGAGACGATCCGCGTCATCGACAACGACGACCCGCACCCGCTCACCGCGCTTCTCAACGAAACCTTCGGTACCGGCAACCCATTCATCCTCGAGGCACGGTTTAGCGACAATATCGGCGTGGGATCGGCGGAGCTAATCCTCGACTACGAAACGTTGGATGGCCAGTTCACCTCACGGATACCGATCGACGCCTCCGGAGCGCGGGAATGGACCTTTGCGATGAACGATACTGCGCTTTTCGACGCGACCAACGGCCGTTTCAACTCCTCACAGGCCTTTTTCTGCCATTTCTACCTCACGGTCGAGGACGCGGCCGGTGGTCGGACCTCATGGGGGACGGCGGAGATGCCCAACAACCTCACCTTCATCGACGACGACGCACCCACCCTCGTGAAAGGACCGGGCCATTGTAACGCCACCACCGGCGACGAGTTCAGCCTCGAGGTCGAAGTGACGGACAATATCTGGATCGACACCGTGATGCTGAACATCTCCACACCGGGTCCGGAGGCGGAGTGGTATATGATGGAGGTTCACGAAAATTTCATCGATGTCTATGAATTCATATATTGGTTCGATGCCGATGAGAATTTCACCACGATCGTACCTGGCGTCTATCCCTACGAGATCATCGTCCTAGACTGGGTGGGCAACGAGCTCGTCTATCGCGACGGCGATGATCCCTGGACGCTGACGGTCACGGACAACGACCCGCCGCTCATCCACGAGAACTTCTCCTATGTGAGCGGGGATCGCGCCGGGGTCGAGGTCCTCTCCGGCGAGCCGTTCGAGATCGGTGTCGATATCGACGAGAACGGCGAACTGGTCGATGTCACATTCACACTCATCGACCCGGCGTATGAGCAACGCTGGACCGTCGATATGCTACGATCCGAGCAGAACCGCGGTGGTATCCTCTCATACATCGTCACATACGAATACCTCCAGCAACAGATCGACGGTTTCACCACCCAGCGCGATACCTATTACGAGTTCTACATCACTGTCGCCGACGCCGCGGGGCATTCGAATAGGAGCGAACAATTCATCCTCCTCATTCAAGATGCAGATGCGCCAGAGATCTCAGCTACGCCGTTCTTCTTCGAGACCCCCGCGGGCGAAGAGGTCACCACCGGCGACGAGTTCACGCTCTTTTGCGCGGGTGAAGACCCGTTCGGGATCGAACGCATCGTCGCACGGCTCACCTTCGATAACGCGACCTGGTATACGATGGAGATGAACCGCACCTCCATGGTGGACGAAGATGCATCCCAGCTCTTTCGGCTCGACTCAAGGCGACTGAGTGAAGAGTATCCGCAGTTCTCCACCTTCTACGAAAGCCGGATGTATCTCAATTTCACGCTCTACGATACGGCCAACCTCACCAATACGACCGATGACTTTTGCGTCGAGATCTACGATAACGATCCGCCGGTCCTCAGCGATTACCCCACCCGTATCGAGACCTATACGGGCGAGGAGTTCGAGATCGGCGTCACATGCGTCGATAATATGGAAGTCGAGTATGTCAGCGTCATTCTCAGAGGAGGCGGTGGCCAGGTGGCGGAATATGATCTCTACCAACGCTCGTCCACGCGATACAGCATCAATTATACCGACCTCACCAACGAGATCGCATGGTTCGATACGAGCGCTGGGGAGTCGTTTTCCTACTGGTTCTCTGCCGGGGATATTGAGGAGAACGAGAACGAGACGAGTGGCACCGGTTTCACCATCGAGGTCACCGACAATATCCCACCGCATGTCGCCGAGGCGGAGGTGTTCCCGCAGCCGCCCACCACGGGCGATCCGTTCGTGATCACCGCCCGCTGCAGCGATAATGTGGGCTTGGCGCTCCTCACGCTCAACCTCACCATGCCCAATGGGACAGCCACGATGCTCGACTTCGCGCTTGAGGGTGAACGCCAGACCACGCTGACGATCTCGTACGATGCGATCCTCGCAAAGACCGACGGCGCGTTCCACACCGACGCGCTGTCCACGCTGGAATATTCGATCACGGTGTACGACGAACGCGGATATCCTAACCGCTCTCGGACCTACAGTCGCACTATCATCGACAATGACCCGCCCGTGATCCGCGGGCAGACGCAGGGTCTCGCCATCACCTCCGGCGATACGTTCAGCCTCAACGCCACCGTGGAGGACAACCGTGCCGTGGGCCACGTCTATGTCCGTCTCTACGACACCGACGACCGCTACCTCGGCGAGGTGCCCATGGTCTCCGACGACGGCGTCCATTACGATATCACCTACGAACAATTGACCGCCGTGCGGGGCTTCTCAACCGCCGCCGCCCAGAACTATTCATACGAGTTCGAATGCGTCGACGAGAACCAGAACCAAGAGAGAAGCGCACGCTTCTGGCTCGATAATACGGACAACGACGCGCCGGAGTTCGACGAGGGACCGGGTGCCCTCGCCATCGGACCGGACGAAGGGTTCGTGCTCGAGGTCGCCTATCACGACAATGTGCGGCCGACGGAGCTGACCGTCCATTTCCGCACGGGTGAGAACGGGGAATGGAACGCGTACGCATTCGACCTCACGGCGAGCTATAATGTCGGCGCCCTTACCTATACCGCCGACGATACAAGCTGCGCCATCCCAAAGGGGACACTGGAGGATGCGCTTGATATGGACTTCTCATCCGGCGATTATTACTATTATCTCACGATCAGCGACGGGAACGATAATACGGCGCGCTACGGGTCCGACACCGATCCGTACAAGCTCACCGTCACCGCCGAGCCGGTGAACCTCCTCATCTTCTACATCCTCATTCCGATCATCGCCGTTGGGTCCGTGGTCGGGTTCCTCGTCGTCCGTCGGCTCATCCTCGGCGGGTACCGCGTCGAGCAAGTCTACCTCATCTACGACGACGGGTGCCTCATCCGTCACCTCGAGGCCGGCGACAAGGACCGGATCGGGAAGGACCAGATCGCCGCGATGTTCACCGCGATCCAGGACTTCGTCCGCGACTCGTTCAAGAAGGAGACGGAGGGGCTGCTCGACGAGCTGAAGTTCGAGGACCTCAATATCATCTTTCATCGGAAGGACCGCGTGATCATGGCGGTGATCATCGACGGCTATCCACATCCGGAGATCCGCCGCAAGATGAAGCGCCAGCTCGAGAAGATCTATGAGGAATACGGTGACATCCTCGAGGACTGGAACGGCGCGCTGGAGGACCTCGACGGTGTGGAAAAATACCTCGCCGAGATGCTCCCCGGAAAGGATGAGGCCGAGCCAGAATCGTCGCTCATGGCCGGCGAGGTCGAAACCGAGACCGAGACCGAGACCGAGGTCGAGGATGAGTTTGACGAAGGGTTCGATATCGACGAGGAGGAGTTCATGATCGTCGATGCGGGCGAGGCAGAGCAGCCCGATATGCTCGATATCGACGAGGAGGAGTTCATGATCGTCGATGCGGGCGAGGCAGAGCAGCCCGATATGCTCGATATCGACGACGAGTTCATGATCGTCGAGCCCGGCGAGGCGGAAGAGGAGCACGATGTCATCGACGACGAATTCGTGATCGTCGACGAGCTCGAGCCCGGACCCGAAGGGGGGCGCGAGAGCGACATCGAGCCAGGCGACGAGATCGCCGTCGAGGGAAACGCCGAAGAGGACGCGGTCGACCCAGTGGCAAAACTGGACCTCGATGTGGAGCTTGGGGTCGACGAGGAGATCGATGCCGAGCTTGACCCCGACCTCGATCTTGAGGATGAGGATGAGGATGAACTCGTGATGCTGGAGCCGGTGGATGAGGTCGAAGATGAGGATGTAGAAGAGCCTGTGGCAAATGACGAGGAGATCGAGGACGAAACGCTCGAGGACGACGAGTTCATCATCGATCAGTAGGACGAACAAACAAAGTAAAAACAGAAGTTCTCATCTACTTATTATACCAATTTGAAAGAATGAGCGCCCCTGGTGCAGTGTAGTCGGCGCGGTCGGCGCCCCAACGGTAAGCGACCGCTCAAGCCAGCCAGCCAAGCTGGAAGAACGCATCCGATCTCTTCTGTTCTAATACTTCGTCAGGCTGCCGTCGCGTTTCGCCTTTCTCAACGCCGCGCGAAAGAGGAGGAGGCTGATAGGGAGCGCGATGGCCGCGAAGAGCGCGAGCGCGATCAGCTCGTGTTGATAGCTCGCCACGGGGTGCTGGAGGAGGATCGCCTCGCGCAGCGCCTGGAGCGCGTAGGTGGTGGGGAGGAGGTACGAGAAATAACGCAGCCACTGTGGGAGCGCCTGGATCGGGAAATAGACGCCGCCGAGAAACATGGAGACGAGATTGAACACGCGCCCGATCGGGTCGCCCTCTTTGAACACGATGACGAACGAGGCGCTGACGATGCCGATGGCGCTGGTGGAGAGTACCATGAGCGCGAGCGCGAGGACGGCACCGAGGAGATTGGCGGAGACGAGGTCGACGGGGACGAAGAGTACGAACGCGAAGATGATCCAGATACAGACCTTGATGGCGGTGAAGATCAGCTCCCAGAGGATGGACGCAAAAAGGATCACCGGCGTGCGCGTGGGCGTGGCGAGCATCGCCTCCAGCGTGCCCGCCATCTGGCCGCTTCGGATCGATTGTGCGAACCCTTTCACGGCGAGGGTCTGGAACGAGAAGAACGCGATGCCGATGATGATGAACGGGAAAAGCTCGCCGCCATAGGCGTCGAGTTGCGGGATGGCGAGGCCCTCGAACATGCGCGAGAAGAAGTACCAGCCGATGGTGAACGCGATGAGGTCGCCAAAGCGCATGAGGAACGCGAACCGATAGCTCACCGCGATCTTGAGGTCGCGTTCGATGAACGCGCCGCAGACGCGCCAGAAACTGATTTCGGTCATGGCGGCGCACCTCCGTTTTTACCGCCGCCTCCGTGCATCTGCGCGCGGCCACGACCATGCTCGTGCTCGCGTGTGGCTTCTTCCTTAGCCATCAACCGCACGAACACATCCTCCAATGAGGGCTGGGTGCTGGTGCAGGAGACGATCCGGGCGCCGTCTGCATGCAAATGGTCGAATATCGCGGGTAATACCGTCTCCCGTGATCGTAGTGTTATCCATATCGTGGTGCGATCGTCGGCGCGATCAGCTCTCAAACTCAGCACGCCATTGAGCTTGCCGAGCGCGTCAATGGCCTCGTTGTCCAGGTTCATAATCTCGACTCTATACCGCTCCTCGCCGACGAGTGTTTTCAGCGTCTCCACGGTGCCACGCGCGACGATACGGCCGCGGTCGAGGATCGCCACGCGGTCGCAGAGCGTCTCCGCCTCGGCGAGCTGATGCGTGGCCACCACGATCGTCTTGCGATGCGCGCGCACGAGTTCGTGGCGGATGAACTGTCTGAGATGGCGTGCGGCGGTGGGATCGAGCCCTTTCGTCGGCTCGTCCATGAACAGGATCTCCGGCTCGGTGAGCAGCCCGCGAGCGATGGAGAGCCGCTGTTTCATACCGGTGGAATATTCGTCGAACCGCGTATCGAGCTTGTCGGCGAGGCCCACGAGCGCGATGACCTCCTCGATCCGCTCGACGGCGCGCACGCGATCGAGCCCTTTGAGCGTGGCGAAGAATTCGAGATTCTCGCGACCGGTGAGGCGCCAAAAGAAACTGCGCTCTTCCGACGCGATCAGCCCGCATCGGAGCTTGACGGCGGTGGGATCGGCGGTGACATCGCGGCCCAGCACTTCCACCCGCCCTTCAGTGGGAAGGAGCAGCGCCGTACAGATCTTGATCAGCGTTGTCTTACCCGCGCCGTTGGGCCCGAGGAGCCCGAAGATCTCACCGCGCGGTATCTCGAGATCGAGCCCGTCCAGTGCGGTGATCGTCGCGCGCGCAAGCGGATGGACGAGTGCGCGAAAAAATCGCCGCGCTTGCGGATAGATCTTGGTAAGGTTCGAGGCACGGATCGCCGGCACAACAGCCCTCCCTCTCCACAGAGCCTGCTGCGCTATATATATTATCGTTTCAGTTGGTTTCAGCGTCTCGTACTGGTCGGGTGCGGGGGGCAATAGTTCTAGAGCTGCGTCAGCGCGCGCGATCTGCTGAGCCATGCCGGGAACGGCGCGCG
>CAZSUE010000047.1:0-1483 GCA_964609045.1 uncultured archaeon
TCGTGATCACCCCGACCGAAATGCGGGTCGGGGACACCATCACCCTCGACATCACCATCCTCAACCAAGGCATCGGCACCACCGGCCCGTTTACGGTCAGCGTCTACGACGGGGCCGAACCGTTCGCACAACGGGCGGTGGATCCGTTACGACCCTCGCAGATCGCCCATCTCGCAGTGGAGTGGCATCCCAGCTACGCCGGCACCCACATCGTCATCGTTGAGGTGGACAGCGAAAATGTCGTGACGGAGCCGAACGAAGAGAACAATATTGTCCGTTTCGAGCTCTTCGTCGACGAGCCGCGGCTACCCGACCTCCAGATAAAAAATGTGGAGGTCCTTAACGAAGCGGGCGACGCCTCGACCGCAGGCAAGCTCAACGAGGAGTTCACTTTCAACATCACCGTGGTGAACCCCAAACCGTTCGATGCATACGACGCCGTCGTTTCGCTCTATCAGAACGGCGCAGTGGTGGATGCCGACCGTGCCATCGCACATCTTGGGTCCCGTGAAGAGACCGCGGTCACTTTTTCATGGCAGCCGAACCATACCGGAGTGCATACCTTCAGTGTCGTGCTCGATCCCGATAACCTCGTAGCGGAGACGGACGAAAGCAATAACCGTCGGGTGTTCTACTATCGGATCGTTCCTACCGATATGGTAACAGAGCCCACCATCGTACGGACCGATCCCACGGGCCGTATCCTCTGTCGCGCCGGTGAAAATTTGCAGTTTCGTGCAGTGGTAGAGGTCCCCGATCATATCGATTCATCGCCGGTCTATGGTTGGTATTTCCGTGATACCCAAATCACGAACGAATATAACGCCTCGCTGAACTTCACCGTGCCGACCAATTGTTGGGAGCGGCTGTCCGAGTCGCCAAACAAAAGCACGCCCGGAACGGCACAGGTACGACTCTGCGTCATCGTCGGCGAGAACGAACTCTATCATCATTGGACACTGCAGCCGGATCGGTCAGAAGATACAGGGGCCGAAGACGGCTCGTCGATGAGCTCGTCTTCAGACAGTCTGGGGGAAGTGGCGCCAAAAACGGGTCGAGACGGTTCCACGGTCATCTATCTCGTCCTCATCGGGCTTGGCATCGCGTTCTTGACATCGCTCTTCGTCCTCGTCAACCCACAACCCGCGGCTCGCTGGATCGGCTCCAAGATGTTCTTTTTCAGGCGCAGGGATGGAACTGATGGTGAAACTCCCGATACGGCGCAAGGATCTAAGAAACGTACGGTCGTACTGAGACCGAAGAAACGTCGACCGTCCACATCATTTTCGCCCCATGCAAACAGCCGCGGGAACCACCTAACTGACCGCCCCCACTCCCACCCTCACAGCCAATCTCCGGTCTATGCAGGGGCGCGAGCGAGGCATACACATCGACCGATCTATTCCAAGGTATCGGAAACTGCGCCCGAGTACCCGCTGGAGCAACACTATCTCCCCGCACTCCCGCCGGCGCAGGGGCCTAC
>CAZSUE010000047.1:1493-14406 GCA_964609045.1 uncultured archaeon
AGCGAGGAAGAGCACTTATTGAGCCGCGTTCACCGGTGCCGAACGGTGAGGAGCGTGGTAAGGAGCCACCGCCTGACCATATCCCGGATCGGAAAAAAGTCGCACATACGCATTTTCGGTCGCACGATCTCTTCCACCTCCCTTCCTTACATCTCAACGGTGCGACGCCACCGACGAATGTGGGAAAGCCGTCAATAGAAGAGCACATCGTCTATCAATCCGGCATCCATTCCCACGAACGGTTCTATATGCAGCCGCATCGCCGTCAGATCCCGAAGAAGTCTCCCGCAAACCAGCACCAACGCCGAAAACAGCCTACTCATCACGACCACACTGGTAGAGATAGTAATAGTAATAGTAATAGTAGTGGGGGTAGTAGTAGTAGTAGTAGTAATAGGCACAATCCCACTCAGAACAATAATCCTCGGAACCACAATCACCCGAACGATCAGCTCGAACGAGAACAATGATACGCATGTCTGCGCGAGAGAACGAAAATAACGGCTTGAAAGCCACAGTGCAACGGTCCCCGACGGGGCGATCGGAGACGACGGACGAGGAAGACGGAACAACTTCCGCGCGGTTGCGTGGCGAGAACGATGCGCATGCAGTGGCGACGGTCGATCCTGCGGTTCAGAACCGTACTTTGGAAGACAACGAGGAGGCCACACCGTCGAACGAGGAGGCGGGACGCAAAAGAAGATGGTCGGCAGAGAAAAGACCGCGGCGGCACCGTCGCATGATAACCGTAGGGATCGTCCTCCTTATGGTCGGAATCGCGTTCGGAGGGGTCATCGTTCCAGAGGTGAAGGTCCTTCCCGCCAGCTTGAGCGTGAACGCAGAGGTGGCGGGTGAGATCTCGATGCTCAATACCACAAACGCACAGTGGGATCACTACAATGTCACCGTCGTCTCAAAGATCAATGTCCAGGAGGTCCACGACGACACTGCCATCGTCTACTCGAAAATGACGATCTTAGACGCCGACACCGGTGAGCCCATCGAGATGCTCAATTCCAACGCTTCGCTCAGCGAAGTCGACCGGCGTACCTTCCGTTACACCGACGACCCGATCAACGGGAACGCATCCGGGTTCCGCTGGAACTTCCCCATCGGTCTTGAACAACGCGATTATAAAATCTGGAGCGGTGACATCCAACGACCGATGCGATCCGAGTTCGTCGGTGAGGAAGAACGCCACGGTATCACCACCTATAAGTATGTCCAGCGTATCGAGAACGGCTCGAACGACATGGTGCCGCTGGAAGGGACGCAGATGACGATATCGATCAATAATACCTACTGGCTCGAACCATATTCAGGCCAGGCGGTGGATTTTGTGCAGCGTCAGCGTCGGTATCTGATCGCGCCCGATCTGAAGGATCTCATCACCGTTCTCAAGATCGTCCCGGATATCGACCTCTCGGCGCATTATATCGGCGAACTGGACATGATCAACCTTACCAGCCTCGAAATGGACCATTTCAATTTCTCGGTTGACGGCGGGGTGGAGATCATCGAGACGATCGGCGATACGATCCTCATGAACCAAACCATCGAGGTCTTCAACGAGGACCTCAACGAGACGATCGAGGATTTTTCAGGTGTCGATACCTATGGGATCAACACCAAGAGCTTCCGGTTCGTGACCGAGTACTGCAGCGGCAACGAGACCGGCTACTGGCGGTTCCCGTTGGGCGTCGAGCCGCAGGATTATATGATCTATAATACCTACGCGTTTCGCGAAATGCCGTATCGGTACAATGGCACGCGTGATCTCAACGGGTTGGAAACCTACGCGTTCGTGCAACAGTTCGAGAACGCGCGAACGAGCCCGTATATCGTCGACGAGAACCTGACCATGGAGATGTTCGTCGACTACTACGCTCAGTCCTGGGTGCAACCATCCACCGGACTCGAGGTGGACGGGTATGTGAAACAGACGATGTTCGTCGAATGTCCGGACTTTTCACTATTGGACTCCAACCAGAGCCGAACGGTGACCTTGACCGGGCATTACCTCTGGGAAGACGAGTTGGGAACATCGCGTCAGACATCGGTGAAAGATGTGCGGAGCTTCGCGACGGTTGCAGCGACCGACGAGACACTCACCATCGACGCCTCACGGCGATTGATCGACAGCACGAACGGTCAGACCCTCACCGGTGATGACGAGATACTGACGATCGATCGCAAAACAGGGCTGCAACTCGCTACGCCCACCGATACGGATGTCCCTGCCGGCCATTGGTGCTTTCCGCGTAATGTCGAGCGGCGCCCGTACAGCTATTTCGACCCGCTGGTGGGCGAACGGTTCGTCTATAATTATTCGCAAAGCGCGAAGATCGATAATATGACGACCTATCGGTTCGAGGCGGATGCCACGGATATCGCGATCGGCTGGCATCGGACCTATGACAAACCCGTGGTCGCGGATGTGGAGAGCGCGGTTTGGGTGGAACCGACCTCTGGAGTGATCGTGGACCGACGGATCAATCTGACCCGATATATCGTGCATGAGGACGGTTTGCACGCATTTCTCAACCAAACCCTCCTCTCGTATGACAATGCGACGATCAATGCCCAGATGGATCGTGCATGGCGGCATATTTCGAATGTCGATTTCGCCGGGCCACTGTCGGGGAAAAGGATCAAGGCAGCGGAATTATGGTACCAACCGCCGCGTGAAGGGCTCAACGAGACGGTCGCATCGATGAAAGACCTCGATGAAATGGTCAAGCTCTCCGATGCGAAGTCGCTCGCCATGACGATGATTGTCGTTCCCACCAACGAGGGGCGCGATGAACTGATCTCCATGGTCAACATGCTCCGTTGGCTCATCATCACCGTGGATCTGATCGTGCCGATCGCGCTCTATACCACTGCGGCGATATTGGTGATCGTCCCAGCCTCGAGGTACATCCTCGATTGGTGGCGTCAACAGCAATTCTTTCTGCGTTCCGAACATCGCACTGGAAGCAAACAGTAACGATCCTGGATATGGGATAGTACGAGCCGGAACATTTCATTTCATTTCATTTCATTTGGTTCCCTTTTATTTCATTTTTCGATCTCGAGCGGTTGAAATCCGCAACGGCGACCGCAGTTCGGACACCGTCCCAAAACCTCGATGCAACTGCGGTGGTATTTGTTCCCACACTGACAGACCACTGCCTGCGCGCGGTCTGCGATGGCGCCCATACAGAGTTGACATTCGGTCGGTGCAGCGCTCGGGCGCTCATCCTCACGCTCACTGGGCTCACTGGGTCGGACAACCGGCGGCCGTTTCCGGCGCTGGCGTTCGTATTTGGAACCAAGCGTGGTTGACGGTGCAGCATCGTCCACCGCATCGCGTTGGTCTTTCATCATGATGATCGACTGCACCTTCGATTTCAATTCTGAGCGGACCGCATCGGGTGGGGCGGGGCAACGGTTCCAGTAGTTGTGATCATGCGCTCTTGGTGGCTGTTGGTTCATCTGATGATACGGGTGGTTCATCCGTTGTAAGGTCGGTTCCCATCCCTGCGCATAGCGTGATGGATGAAGGTGGTCCTGAAATTCTGGATGGGCCATACGTTGGCTGTATTTGTATCCGCTTTCCCTTCGACGTTTGGGTTTCAATACGATGGGGCGAGGTTTTGCGCGCTCTGGTGCGCTAGGATCGGGTTTCGGGTCCTCCTGAGGAGCGGGGGGGGTTGTTGCAGTTGTTGGCGGCGAACCTCTTTTCGGCTCCTTCGCCCCTCTGTCGCTCGTCATCGGCTCGGCAGCAGCTCCGGCCCCCTCGAGCGTGGCCGCCGGGTTCGTTTCCGGTTCTCTTCCCTCCCGATGTTCGTCCGCATTGTTTGCGACCACTTTTCCCGTCCGGAGCGGTTCACCACATCGCTCACAGACATCTTCATACGCCTCGTTGACCAGCCCACAGACGGAACATTCTATCCATCGGAAGACCAGTTGTTCACCGCACTTCGGGCAGCTTTCGGCCGACGGCGGATATGAGTCCCGGCAAATGGTGCAGAGGCGCTCGAAGCACATTCGCCGTTACAACATCTCTCGAAGCATATAATTATTATGCACTGGCCCGGAGCGAATGGGCGCCCGCTCTGCCGGGCGACGGTCGGTACAGCCCGCTTTCAAGCGGGTGGTTCGTAGGGATGCTCGTGAAAATATAGCGATGCTTTCAAACAAGAGACCGTATCCCAGGGGCTATATGGGTTCGGGTTGGAGATAAGCGATTCCACGGCACGAATAAAATGATAGAGATCGAAATTGAACCCAATATCGTCGAGGAGCCCGGAACAGAAGTATCCGCCGTCTTCCGGCATGGTGATATTGGGGTGAAAGATCGGCGTACGCCAGACCACGCGCGGTTTTTCATACGGATAGTCCCGTGAGATATAGAGGTCGCAGTGGTGCGTGAACCGTGATCTGATCCGGTCGTTGTCCAATACGGGACCGGGGCTATCGACCAGTGTGACGCTCAGTCGCAGCGGGAATTGCGAAATCGTGGGATCTGTCACCTCGATCTTGTGCGGTAGTTGTCGGGCGCACTTTTGGATCTCATTGGCAAGTCGTCGGCGGAGGATCGCGAACGGTAATTGTGGCATGGGTCATCGCCTGATGGGACGGTAGAGGTCTGATACGATCTGGGTATATGAATGGTGGCGCCATCGTCTCGGTGGCATATACTGGTTTGTCAAATGAGGAGGAATGCACCGCGTGCCATCTCTTCCTGGCTATTTTGCTTTTTCCGTCGTTCTGGCCAGTATTCGTTTTCCGTTCCGCTAACGATCGGTGTTCTCGATCGGTGGAGTCTCGCTTTGGTACTGCACGGGACCGACCATCGCTCGGTCGGTCGCTCGGTCGGTCGGTCGATCGATCGATCGAACGAACAAACGAACGTCCGGAGCGAATGGTGGTGCGGCGCGAGTTCTAAGATTCCGAAGGTCCTCTTTTTGTGTCTGTGAGAAACAACATATATAGCTGAAGTCGCATTTGGTTGACGCGCCGCTCCTGCTGATACTTGGGTGAATGTTACCATTGGTGATGTAATGTCGATGTTACCGCTCGACGTTCTCAAAACTCGGCTGAAGAACGAACTGAATCTCTGCCGGAAAGAGATCCGTTGCAAGGTCGAGCCACTCCAGCGTACATATGACCATTTTCCGCTGCGCTACCGTATCCACCTCCTCGATATTCCCGGCCCGATCAATGTGGAGGACGCGTTGCGGTTTCGGTATATGCATCAGCTCGTCATTACCATCCCGCGCGACTATCCGTTCTCTCGGCCCTCACTCGAATGGGAGACGCCCATCTTCCACCCGAATATTCAGCTTTCCGAGGACGGGGGCGATGTCCATCTGGGCTACATCGAGAACTGGACGGTGAAATCATCGCTGGCGCAGCTATTAAAGGCGGTGAAGACCTTACTGCTCTTTCCCAACCTCGACGAAGTCTACAACACTCCGTCATGTCTCCGCGCACTGAAATATTTCAAGAACCGTGAGGTGCTCGCGGGTATGGACCAGCCCGATATTTTCATCGAGGAGGAGGCGTTCGGAGCCATGGTGAACCATTGCCATTCACTGCTCGACGAACAGCTCGAGGCGTTGGGATTCCTCATCGGCGACAAGTACCGGTGGAATAATCGCACCTTCACCGTCGTGCGTGATGTGATCACCGACGAGCTTGATACGACCGCCGTATCGGTCCGATTCTCCGACGCCGCGTTCGAGGGGCTGTTCCACCAACTGGACGAGCTCGATTACGATTATCTGCTTGTAGGATGGTACCATTCACATCCGGGGTACGGGTGCTATATGTCGAGTACGGACCTCGACACACAGGCACGGATGTTCTCCTCCGCGCACCAGAGCGCTGTGGTCATCGATCCGAAAGCGCTCGATCTGAAGGTGTTCGCGTTGTGTCCCGGGAACGGCTATTTCGAACGCCACTGGGCGGTCCATCGATCCGACGCGCGCCGCGGCAGACCTGCAGAGGTAGAAGAGGAACGAAACGCAAAAGAGGAACGCACGGCGGAAGTGAAGGTCCCACCACCGCCGGAACCAGACGAAGAAGAGTTACCGTCCCCACCACCGCCGGAACCAGACGAGGAAGAGTCGCCGTCCCCACCATCCGAGCCGGAACGAGCGCCAAGTGAGCACCCAGAAGGGGGTGAGGACGCGTCTTCGGCCGTGACCCTCGAGACCCTCGAGACCGTACCGCGCCCACCGGAATTACCACGAGGGGCCAACATCATTCATTTGATCTGTAACTCCTCTGGCGACTATATCGTCTCCGGTACCAAGAACACTATCTACTGCTTTGACGGGGGGGGTGAGTTTTTGTGGCAATATTCGTTTTCCGGCGATCTGCGCGGATTGGAGCAGCTCTATGCCCAAAAGATGATCATCGTGGCGGCGGAGAACGACCTTTTCGGATTCCGACGCGACGGCGAACTTTTGTGGCAATTCACCGCTGCAGAGATGATCACGAAGCTGACGATCCTCAATAAAGGATGCATACTGATCGGGACGGAGAAGGGACGCATCTATCGGGTCGATGAGACGGGAACGAAGCGATGGGAAAAGCGACTGGCCGATCTACCGTCACGTCAACTCCCAGACACGCTGTCTGCCGAGGACGAGGAGGACGAAAAATAGCACAAGAGCGCTCGTGTGCGTCCCGCGATCGTCAACCTTTTTATCCATCACCCGAACCGCCGAAGAAAATCGTGGTTTCCATGACAAATATTAAAGAGACATCCAGTCTATTGGCTGGCTGTTATTAGGAGGGCCTCCACTGGGAACGAGAGTTCGATCACCGTATATGGTCCGATTGCTGACCTGGACGACGATTCTTGAGACGATGAGCGATTCGGGGCCGGCTGAAGCTACCAAAACGGGCGCCACCGCACAGAACTCCACCACGAAAAGCACGGACACATCGAAAGCTGAGACGAGAACCACTCTTACTTCCACTTCGGCCAATGACGAGACCAATGGCGAGAAGGACAGGTGGGAACCGTCCGTCGATCGCTCAGTGAAGGCCAAGAAAAGGACGGGGGAAAAAGGCCCAAAACGGAAGGCTGTGAAAAAAAGAGGTAAGAAAAAGAAGAAAAAGGCTGTGAAGAAAAAGCGGGGCAAGAAGCGCGCGAAAAAGAAAACGAGCGGTCGAGAGAAGCGTATCGTCATCGAAGGGTACGAGAAAAAGATCAAATCACTATTGGTTGAGAACAATCAATTGAACGAAACCGTGGAAAAGCACCAAAAAACGGCTGACGATTATCTCGTACGGTTGACACGGTTGAGTGCAGAATTCGACAATTATCGTAAACGGTCGCGCAAACAGATCAAGGAGCATGTCAACCGCACCAAACGCAACCTCTTTCTCGACATCCTCGACGTGATGGATAATTTCGATCGCGCATTGGATTCGATCCACACCGACACGATGAAGAACAACGAACAGACCCAGCGTCTCGTCACCGGCCTCGACCTAACCTATCGCCAATTCTCGAATGTTCTCCAGAGCCATGATATCACGCCGATCGATGCCAAAGGGGATCCATTTGATCCTCGCTATCACGAAGCGCTGAGCCAAGTAGAGGATGGCACCGTGCCCGATGAAACGGTGCTCCACGAGGTGAGGAAAGGGTATCTTATGAACGACCAACTGCTCCGCCCTGCGCAAGTCATCGTCTCGAAAACACCGGCCGAAGAACCCTCGACCGAGGACGAACAACCGCGGCCGACGGATATAGCAGCGTCGGGTAAGAAAGGGGCGCAAGGAACCAAAGCCATACTATCATCGAGGGCGTTCCGATCGGAGAGCGAAGTGGAGGAGGTCGATTCGCTTATCGAGTGGGAAAACGGTGGCGATGCCAGTCATGCTGATGAGGGGGGCGAGGACGGGCTGACTGCCGGGGAAACCACGAGAAAAGAAGGAGAGGTTGGATCTGGAGCGCCCGCGGCCGGCTCGGATACAGCGCCCTCTGCGTCGACCGATGAGACGGAGGGGAAGGCGAAAGCAACGCGTTCGGTTTCGAAACGCAAGAAAGTAAAAAAAGGTACAAGCAAATCACCGTCGGTGAAACGGCAGCCGAAACGAAAGAAACGGAAAGAATAAGTTAGCCTATGGTGTGGCTCAGCTTGCTACTAATTTCAATTTACTATGAACTTCAAGAGTTGATGAGATGGCAACAGTATTAGGATTCGACCTCGGTACGACGAATTCTGCGGTGGCCGTATTTGACGGCACAGAAGCAAGTATTATTGCAAATGCAGAAGGGGAACGCATCACGCCCTCGGTGGTCGCATTTACGAAGGAAAATGAGCGGTTGGTCGGGGAAATTGCGAAGCGCCAGGCGATCACCAACCCGAAACGCACGATCACTGGTATCAAACGCAAGATGGGGACCAATTACCGCGTCAAGATCGGAGAGGAGAAATATTCTCCGCAGGAGATCTCGGCGATGATCCTCGAGAAATTGAAGACCGACGCCGAAGCGTATCTGGGCGAGCGGATCGAAAAGGCGGTGATCACCGTTCCCGCCTACTTCGAAGATGCCCAACGCCAGGCGACGAAGGATGCGGGGAAGATCGCGGGGATGGAGGTGTTGCGTATCATCAACGAACCCACCGCCGCCGCGCTCGCCTTCGGGCTCGATAAGAAGACGGATCTGATCGTCCTCGTCTTCGATCTCGGTGGCGGCACTTTCGATGTATCGATCCTCGAGATCGGTGACGGTGTTTACGAGGTACAGGCGACGAGTGGAAATAATCTCTTAGGCGGCGACGATTTCGACCAACGGATCATCGACTGGCTGGTCGAGAAGTTCGAGCATGATACCGGTATCGACCTCCAAAAGGACCGGACCGCAATGCAACGGTTGAAGGAGGCGGCCGAGAAATCGAAGAAAGAACTGTCATCGGTCACCACCTCGAATATCAATCTCCCGTTCATCACCGCAGACGAAGAGGGACCGAAGCATCTCGATTACGATCTCAAACGCGCACAACTGGAGAAGCTCACCCATGGGCTGGTCAAGAAAACGATCGGACCGACGAAACGCGCGCTCAAGGATGCGAAGTTGACACCGAAGGATATCGATACGGTACTCTTGGTTGGCGGTCAAACGCGAATGCCGATGGTCCAACGTATGATCAAACGGTTATTGAAAAAGAAGCCGAGTAAAGGGATCAACCCCGACGAATGCGTCGCGTTGGGTGCGGCGATCCAAGGTGGTGTCTTGACCGGTAAGACCCGCGATATCCTCCTCCTCGATGTCACACCGCTCTCACTGGGCATCGAAACCGCCGGCGGTATCTGCGAGCGCGTGATCGAACGAAATACGACGATCCCCAGCTCGGAATCGCGGATCTTTACGACGAGTATGGATAACCAATCGAGTGTAGAGGTCCACGTGGTTCAGGGCGAGCGCGAGATGGCGCGTGACAATAAAAGTCTTGGTCGATTCCAGCTCATCGGGATACCGCCTGTCCCACGCGGAGTACCGAAGATCAATGTGACATTCGACATCGACGCCAACGGTATCGTGAATGTCTCCGCCAAGGACCTCGGCACCGGGAAGGAACAGAAGATCACGATCAAGAGCTCCTCTGGCATCTCAGGCGGCGAGATCGAGCAGATGATCGCCGAGGCGGAGGAGTACCGTGATGTGGATCGTGATAAGCGTGAGCGGGCCGAGCTTTTGAATAATGCGCAGAGTCTCGTGAACGATATTGGACGTAACCTCGAGGAGTTCGAAGCGAGCCTGGAAGGCGAGGGTCTCAAGCGAACGAAGACTGCGATGGATGAACTGGAAGCGCTTTTATCCGAACCCGATGTCGATACCGAACGCTTGCGTGAAGGGTATGAAGCGCTCATGGCCGAATCGCAGTCGCTCTTTTCGGAGATGTATGCTGCGATACCGGACGATGTCTCCGAGCCTGCGTTCGGGGCGGGTGCGGAGGAACAAGAGTATGTTCCCGAGGTCGTTCGCTGTCCCAAGTGTAATACCAAGGTCGTGATCGAGTCGCCCGAGCGACCGATCATGCTCCAGTGTCCCAGTCCGGACTGTGATTTCGAAGCAGAGTACGGAGAACCGCCGCGGGAACCGATGGGGAAAACGACGCCGTTGGGTGGCGTAGAAGAGGAAGAAACGGAAGAAGAGCGCGAAGAAACGGAGCCGTCGGAAAAGAGAGTGGAAGAGGAGACCGAAGGAGAGGGCGGCGAAGCGGAAGATGCGCCTTCCGGTGAACCCGAACCGATCATCGAAACCGAGCCCGTGACTGCCGACGAGGAGGCGAAGGGCGAGGGAGCACCTGTCGCTGCTGGCGGCGAGGATCTCGAGTTCGATGATTCGGATTTCGAATATTCCGATCGTGACAGCGCTGAGACGGGCGAAGCCGAGGCGCCGGTCCGGAAGCCAGTGAAGAAGACGGCGCCGCGCAAGAGACCGGCATCGCTCCGCGACCGCAAACCACGGCCAAAAGCGCCAAAGAAGAAGGTGCGGCCGAAAACGAAAAGACCGGTCGAGAAAGATGTGGCTGGGAAAGGTGCGAAGGGATCGCCAGAAAAGGCCGATGTCGAGACCAAGATCATGAAATGCCCGAAATGCAAAGAGGAGAACCGCATCATCAAGCGCGGTAATGCTTGGTTGATGAAATGTTCGTATTGTGGGTTCAAAGGTAAATTGAAAGCGAGATCGTAATGGATGCCCTCGGTCTTCTCCACGATCGCTGCTTCCACCTCGTCACCCTCATCCTCATCCTCATCCTCATCTTCATGCTCATCTTCATGCTCATCTTCATGCTCATCATGCATTCATTGCGTTTGGCCACCGAGCGTGAAGGCGCGATCCGCAGCAATCTGGATGGCCAGTGATCGACACAATTATTAACTTCCCCGCGTTATGATCGGTTGAAAATATCCATTGATATGAGCGCGCACCGCACAGCCGTTGATCGATCGATCTCGGGTCATTTTCAAGATCGGTTCGACAGGGACCAATGACAGGCTTTGTATCGTGAATCGACCGTTTTGACGGTATTGAGAAATTGACAGCGTCACTGGAGATCGATATGGCACCAGATAGCCGAGATTATTATGCGATCCTCGATGTCTCGCGTAACGCCACGCAGACCGAGATCAAGAAAGCATACCGTCGCATGGCGCGGAAATACCATCCAGACGTCAATCCTGACGACAAATCTGCGGCAACGAAATTCAAACTGGTGAAAAAGGCGTACGATATTCTCCGAGATAGTGCCAAGCGCGAAGAATACGATCGATTTGGACGAGTTTCATCAGACACGCCTTCGCCGCGGGGAAGCGGTGCACGGAGTTCATCGTTTACCGGGAGCCGCGGCAGCGGGACGAGCGCGGCCCCTACGGGCCGTGGGTCTCGTGGTGGATCGACAATGGGCAATCCCGGGAGCGCATCGGCGCGTTCTCATGCGCAATCATATCGTTCCACGAGCGGCGCTTCGCGCTCGAACTCGAACGCCGGTTCCACCGCTACCCAAACGCGTCCAAACACATCCGGAGCGAGTCCCGGCGAGGATGTCTTCAGCGGCGGGGGTTTCGACGATCTCTATCGCGTCGTAACCGAGCGTGGCTCGAGTTATTATAAGAACGGCGGTCCGAAACCGGGTGCCGATCTTCGATACGATCTCGAGATCTCATTCGAGGATGCTGCGTTCGGGATCGAGACGGAGATCGATATCCCGCAATTGCTCCAGTGTAACGTATGCGGTGGGTCGGGGGTCACGCCGGGAAGCGCCCGGGTCCAATGTCCAGTCTGTCGTGGCAGCGGCGAGGTCCAGATGAACCGCCAGACGCAATACGGCAGTGTGCTCAGCACCCGCGTCTGCGGGAAATGCCAAGGCCGTGGTACACTGGTCCAGAACTCTTGCCGCCAGTGTAACGGCTCCGGGCGTATCCAACGCATCCGCCGGATCTTGATCAAGGTCCCTCCCGGGGTCGATGACGGCGCGCATCTTCGTATCCGCGGGAAAGGTGCAGGCGGCGATCAGGGCGGACCGCCGGGCGATCTCTACGTGATCGTGCATGTTCGCGACCATGATATCTTCGAGCGCCACGGCGACGAGATCATCTGCGAAGTGCCGATCACCTTCCCACAAGCGGCGCTCGGCGCAGAGATCGAGGTGCCGACCCTCGAAGGCGTGGCCAAGATCAAGATCCCGAGCGGCACCCAGAACGGCACGATCTTCCGATTACGAAATAAAGGGGTCATCAATATGCAAAAACAGACGCGTGGTGATCAGCATGTCAAGGTGACGGTCGTGGTGCCGAAGAAAATGTCGGATCGTGCACGCAACCACCTTCTCAAATATTCCCAAGCCACGGGGGAAGATATGGGTGCGCTGCGGGGTTCGCGCGGGAAAAAACGGCGATAGAGGCCCCCGATCGATCTGGCGTTGGCGCGATGACCGTATACTTGCACTCGTTTTCTACTCCGAGTTGTTCCTATCCCCTGGGCTTGTTGGGACATCCTCCAACCCAATTAACTCTGACAAATTAACCATACTTCTGTTAAGGGTTCTACGGTTGAGCATGAGTCGCATCGGTGGCGAACATGCCCTTTGGAGTTTGTAATCGGGTTGGGTGGAGCAGGCACCCATTATCGGCGGCCAACCGCTTTTCCGATCTCCCACCGACCCGCTTTGGTTCTATTTCTTCGGTTTTTTCGCCGGCTTTTTCGCCGGCTTTTTGGTCGGCGTTTTCATTGGCGTTTTGGCGGGTGTTTTCCTCAGAGACTTCGTCGGCGTTTTCATTGGCGTTTTGGTCGGCGGCTTCTTCGGACTCTTGGTCGGAGTCTTCGACGGAGTCTTCGATGGCGGCTTCTTCGGACTCTTGGTCGGAGTCTTCGACGGAGTCTTCGATGGCGGCT
>CAZSUE010000048.1:0-2972 GCA_964609045.1 uncultured archaeon
GCAGATCACCTCCGAGGATTCCGACCGGGTGTTCGACATCTTCGAGATCGTCGATCGGTGCGCTGTCGAAGCGACTCTTTGCCACGACAGCCTCGCCGCTGGCAGCCAACGACGCGAGCCCTGTCAATCGATCGTACATCTCGCAGAGGTAGGCGTTCCACTGGCGCGGGTACTCTTTTAGGAGCCGGCTCCAGATCGCATCGATGCTCGCGCTCAGTTGCGCAAACTCAGCCTCATAGCGTTCCAGTTCGCGCCTCCCTTCATCGTCGAGCCAACCCCGTTCATCGGCAAAGAGGCGTGCGTTGATCGCATGCGCCACTCTATTGACCCGCTGGCAGCCGCTCTCGAGCGCGGCGATATCATCCTCGAACTCCATCTGCAACCCCCCATGCATTCACGAGAGCGGTTCATGATGCGCGCGGTGATATATATAGTATAGTACAGTACAGCATAGTGTAGTGTATTAAGGTATAGTGCAGTATAGTACATTAAAAGCCATTGCCTTCTGCGGCACCTTTGGCCCATGTCATCCCCGGTGGCATTGAAGCGTCAGGAACATCTCCAACAGTGTGAAGGTCGAACCAAATAGATGGACCCCCCATGGGCTTTTATAGTGGTTCAGGGTACGGAGGCACCATGACCGATCGGGAGCCAGCAACTGTGGCATCGGGTTTTACGACCGCGTCATCACGGGTGGCATCGACGTTGGATGAGCCCTCCTCGTCGCAGTCCGTGGGTGGACCGGACCGTCGGCCCGATGCGCGCACGACTCTCGCTGGGTTGGTCCTCGGCGCTGCAGTCACGCTCCTCTTCGTACTGCTCTCCCTCGTGCTCAGCGCGCTCATCGCGCCGTCTGAGCTCTCCCTCGCTGCGATCGTTTCCGCGTTGCCACCGCTCCTCTTTCTTCTTATCATCTCCACCGCGGCGGCGGCTATCCTCTCCCGTCTCACCGATCGATCGTCGTTCGCAACACCCCGTCGCGGACCCATCCTCTCCGCGCTGGTCGCATTCGGCGCCGCGCTCCCGATCCTTATCGCGCCGCACTCGCTCGCTCGGATCCTGAGCGGTACGGCGCTGACGCCGGCTGCAGTGGGCTATCTACGGCTGAGCGCCGCCGCTGCGCTCATCCTCCTACCGGTCATGTACCATGGCGCGGTCTCACCCCGTCTCGGCGGACGCGGCCCGAAACCGCTGCTGATACGGCTCATCATCGGCTCGTTCTTCACCCTCGCGCTCTATCCCACCTTCGTCTCCACCTTTGGTTTGGGCGCCGTCGGTGCGGGGTGGGCGATCCTCATCGCCGCGAGTGTCGTGCTCATCCTCCATATCCTCGTCATCGTGCCGAAACGGCCCCGAACCGGCGTGGAGACATTAATGGGCGATCCCAAGCGCGCGGTGGTGCGGTTGTCGATACCCATGGTCCTCGCCATGTCGGTACAGACGATCTACAACCTCGTCGACGCGATCTGGGTCGCGGGCCTCGGCACCGAAGCACTGGGTGCCGTGGGGTTCTTCTTCCCGTTCTTTTTCATGATCATGGCGATCGCCACCGGTATCGGCCTCGGCGGCGGCTCGGCGATCTCGCGCCGCATCGGCGCCAAGGATACGAAGGGCGCCAATAATGTGGCGAGCCATACCTTTGTGATCATGACGATCTTCGGCCTCGCGTTCACGCTCCCCGCCGTCCTCTTTTCGCGCCCGCTCTTTGCCGCCATCGGTGCCAGTGCAACGCTCGACCAAGTGGTGGCGTACGCGGAGGTGCTCTTCGGCGCCACGCTCGTCATCTTTTTTGCACAGATCGCCAACGCGGTGCTGCGCGCGGAGGGCGATGTCAACCGCGCGATGTACGCCATGGTGATCGGTGGCATCCTCAATATCATCCTCGATCCGATCTTTATCTACACCTTCCAGCTGGGCGTGGCAGGCGCGGCGTGGGCGACGGCGCTGTCCATTGCGGTCACCAGCACGGTGATGTTCTACTGGCTCTTCATCAAACGCGATACCTATGTCTCCATCCACTTTCGCGGGTTTCGGTTCCAGCGCGGATTGCTACGCGATATATTTCGCGTTGGGTTCCCCGCCTCGATCCAGCAGCTCTCCATGTCGTTCACCATGCTATTTCTCAATGTGATCATCGTCGGCGTGGGTGGCGAGACCGGTGTGGCGATCTTCCAGACCGGCTGGCGTGTGGTCACCATCGCGATCCTCCCGCTCCTCGGGATGTCAACCGCGGTGGTCAGCATCACCGGTGCGGCCTACGGGCGGCGCGACTATCCGCAACTCGAGACCGCGCTCATGTACGCCATCAAGATCGGTGTTGTCGTCGAGGTCGCCGCCGCAGCGCTCACCTTCCTCTTTGCGCCACAGATCACCTCGGTATTTGCACGCAGCGCCGATGTGGCGGCGTTCGCCGACGAGCTCATCGAGTTCCTCCGGATCATGATCGTCTTCTATCCGTTCGTCGCACTCGGGATCTTCTCCTCGGCGATGTTCCAGGGGACCGGCAAAGGTATCAATGCGTTGCTCGTCACCCTCCTTCGGACCATCGTGCTCCAACCGCCGCTCGCCCTCGCACTTGCCTATGGCCTCAACCTTGGGCTCAACGGTGTCTGGTGGGGATTGGTCGTCGGCAATACCATCGGTGTTATCGTGGCGTTCGTCTGGGCGAAGCATTACCTCCGCAGTGTCAAGAGATACTGCAAAGGAGAGCGCTGTGATGAGCGGGAGAAGGTGCCAACATCGTTCGACGCGCCGGAGAGCGACGAGCTGCTCGGCGCGCATCAAACACCGGAGACGGGCTGAGCCCATGCCTCGCCCCCCCGATCGGCGCCCGATAACAACGGCACAACGGTGCAAGGGTGCAAGAATACAACGCTACAAGGGTACAAGGGTACAACGGTGCAAGGGTGCAAGGGTACAAGGGTACAAGGGTACAAGGGTACAAGGGTACAAGGGTACAAGGGTACAAGGGT
>CAZSUE010000048.1:3072-8561 GCA_964609045.1 uncultured archaeon
ACAAGATATCAGATCCTCCCATGATATCCTACCTGATCCGATCCGCCCTTTTTTCATTCACAATGCGCTCTCTCGTGATCCTCGTCGGGGGTGCGAGACCGCAGCGGCGGGGTGCGTCCTCGGACGAGTACGGTGGATGATGAAATTGCGCTGCTGGCGACCATAACCTTTATGTCGCACTATTCTCGTGAGGCCATCTATGGTGCGGAGTATCCACGCGCACAATTCGGGAATGTTCTTCGTACTTTTTTTACTGTTATTGTCAATCCCCTTCCTTTTCCAACCGGCGCAGGGGACACCCGCCGGCGTTCCTGCCGCGATCAGCAGTGAACCCCACGCCAGACGTACCGGCCCTGACCCTGACCCGGGGTCCGGTCTCGCGAACTACCCCCCCGTCAAGGCGGTGACGCAAGATGGCCCGCACGGCTCGCACAACGAATATACCACCGAAGTCCAATCGAGTGACGATGTTTGGATCGAGGAAGACGATCAACCCGGATACGATTGGGTCGAACTCCATTTCGCGCCGGTGGAGATCGCCGAAGGCGCAATCCTCACCCGCGTGAGCATCACCGTGGAACTGCATGTGGCGAAGAACGGCAGCTCACCCGGCGACGACAGCCTCAACCCCGACATACCGTCGCGCAACGACGATGTGATGCTGATCATCAACGGCTCCGAGTGGTATATCGACGATTACCCGCACAGCGTGGGGACCGATACGAACTATACCACCGCCGATCTCTGCTGGGTGCTTTCACCCGATGAGCTCTCGACGGTGACGGTGATGAAGCTCTATATCGACAACGGCTGGGGCGACAACACGCTCTGGATCGACTACGCCTACCTCAGCGTCACCTCGACCTTCCCGCCGGAGATCGTTACCGAGCTGAGCGCCACCCCATCACAGCAAACGGTGATCGGTGATGCGGTCGTCGCCTTCGCCTGCCAGCTTGCCGATGCAGATAACGGCCCCGGTGAGATCGCCATTACCCTCGAACTGCGCGCGCCCAACGGGAGCGTGGAGACGCTGGTCATGGAAGAACTGGGCGGGGCACACGATACCGAGGTTTATAACTGGAGTTACCGCTGGGACCCGCCGGAGGATGCCGCGCTCGGCTATTGGGATGCGGCGCTCTCCATCGCCGATCGGTACGGCGGCTGGCTGCGTCGTGATTTCGACCAGTACGCGGGCATCCTTCGGTTGGTGAGCAACGAGCCGCCGACCCTCTCAGCAGGCACGACGGGCTGCGAGCCCGCCATCGTCAATCGCCTCGGCGACGAGACCGTGACGCTCTTTGCCGTTTTCTACGACCCCGATAACTCGATTGCCGATTTCTCCGGCAGTTTCGCCCTGCGCGGCCCCAATAGCACCGTCATCACAATTGTAGAGGGCGCGGGGCACGGCGATGAGAATTTCACGATCATCGATATCGGCACACGCGGCACCGAGCGTGCGGAATATCGATGGGACCCGCCCGCATCGACACCGACCGGCCTCTACGACCTCGCGTTCAGCGTCTCCGATCCGTATCTCTCGGTGGAGGACGCGTTCGAGAGCAATCGGGCGGAACTGAACATCATCTCGGTAGAGAACGATCCGCCGACACCGCCGGAGGGCGTGGCGCCCAACGCCACCGAATCGCGCACACCGCTCCTCCAGTGGAGCGGTGCCAACGATCCCGAGGGCGAACCGTTGGAGTATTATATCCGGCTGGGCACCAGTGCGGGCGGTGCGGAGATATTCGACTGGCGCTCCGTGGGTCGGGTGACCGAATACCAGCTCGAGACGCCGCTGACGCCGGGGACCTACTTTCTCGAGATCGTCGCATGCGACGGTGTCCACAATTCCACTCCGTTGAAGGCCACCCTCGCCATCCTCGCAGAGAATCAACCGCCGAGCCCGCCGCTCGAGGTGGACCCCGCCAGCACCAACGACTCGCAGCCCGTGATCGGGTGGAGCGGTGCCCAGGACCCTGAGGAAAACGAGCTGCAGTTCTATCTTCGTATCGGCACGAGCAGCGGCGGCGCGGAGGTCTTCGACTGGCGGTTGGTGGGTGCGACCACCGAATACCGTGTCGAAAGCGTGCTTCCGCCGGGGACCTACTATCTTCAGCTCGTCGCCAATGACGGTGAACTGAACTCCACCGTTTTTGAATCCCAGCTCGAGGTCCATACCGGCAATTCGGCCCCGAGAGCGCCCACCATCATCCGCCCCGAAACCACCGACGATACCACGCCGCGTATCGAATGGTCGGGCGCGAGCGACCCGGACGGCGACCCGCTCACCTACTTTCTCCAGCTCGGGCTCACCCCGCACCACGGCGAGATCATGGAATGGCGCGCCATGGGTGAGAACGGTTCGTACCAGCTCGAGGACGCACTGAAACGCTCATGGGTCTATTATATCCAGCTCAAGAGCTCCGACGGGATGGCCAATTCCTCACCGGTCTCCCAGGTGCTCCTCGTGGATGTCGACGCGAACACGCCGCCCAGCGCACCGACGACCGTTGAACCGGCACATACCACATCCGCCCAACCGCGGATCGAGTGGTCGGGGGCTACGGATGCGGACGGCGATACGCTCGGCTATCAGATCCGTATGGGGCGGACGACGATCGCGCCGCGCGCAGTGGCATGGCAGAACAGATCGCAACGGTGGTATGTCCCCGCCGAACCGCTCTCAGAAGGGGAGTACTGGTTGCAGCTTCGCGCCTACGACGGCTATAGCTATTCGGCGACGGTGGCGACCGAGCTCATCGTGGCGTTGAATACCGAGCCGGTGCCCACGGCGGCCGTCGAATTCCTCATGGATACGCGTCCGTATCGAACCCGCCCCGGCGAGCAGCTGCGCGTCACCTTCCAGGTCGAGAACGAACGCGATTCGCCGGTGCTGTTCCGGCTCCAGATCGGTGGCTCGGTCACGAATATACTGGCGGAGACGGAGGACGCGGTGCGATTCTTTTTCGAGAAGCGTGAGATGGATGAGTTCATCCTCACCCGCGCCGGTGCAAAGGAGAGTACGATGCGCCTGACCATGGTGGTCTCCATCCCCGCCGAGGCGGTGCGGGGGAACTTCACGCTGGTGCTGGAGGCGTATGCACGCGATGGCGGCGAACTCTATGCCCGTTGCGAGGAGCTGACCGTGGTCATCGCCGACGACGATACCGCTACCGGTCCTGCGGACAGTGGCCTCTTTTCGCGCACGGGCGAGGTCGGGTTCATTTTGATCGCCATCGTGATCGCCATCATCGTGCTCGCCGTCGTTCTTTTTTGGAATCTCCATCGCGCGCGACGCGCGCGGGGGCGTGCGACAGGTGACCGCGGTCGCACTCGCCGTGACGGGGGCGGTACGGGAGCTGACCGTTCGCGCTCGGGCACGACCGCAACGCCGGTGGAACCGGAACCGGTGGTGACGGAAGCGGAGATCATTTTCGAGCCAACGATCGGGAAGCGCAGCAGTCGCAATTCGAACCGTACGGCGTCGCAGCTCCAGACGCGATCGCAGCGGAAGGAACAACGGAAGGAACAACGGAAGGAACAACGGAAGGAGCAACGGAGGGTCCGCAAACAGTCCATCGTCTATCGCGGCGCGGGGAACGCACATGGTCCCTATACGAGGTCCATATCCAACGCCAACGGGAACGGCAATGGATACAAAGGCACCATCTCATCCGCGCATCCGTATCGCGATCATACCGCGGCGAGAGACGGCAATATGAATGGCGCGACCGAGGCCATGGTCATCGACGCCGAGGTCATCGAGCGCTGATGAATGAATGAACGAACGAATGAACGAATGAACATATGAACATATGAACATATGAGCATATGAACATATGAACATATGAGCATATGAATAAATGACCAAATGACCAAATGACCAAATGAATGAATGAATGAATGAGGTGGCGATCCGTTGCGTCGACACCTGTTCCTATGTTCTGGTTACAAGTTATGGAGTTTTTGACCATTCTCGGCGGTTGAGCACGAGCGCACGGCCGTTGCATCGTTTTTCCACTGCGCTGAGGATAAGTTGTGGATCGGTTTCCGAAACGGCGTATCGACCGCGTTCGGTCCCGGGCTCACGGCATCCCAGCACGCCGCCGGTATCGGTGAATATCACCTCTTTCGACCCCATCGCCATCTCACCCTCCACCATGGTCTCTCCATTCTTGCGCACCTGGTAGCGGTCGTCGTCGAGCACCAGTTCCCACTGGCCACGAAAGCGTGCACGCACCGGCGGTGGCATGGTGTTCCCTTCATGCAACCTATTGTGTCCTATCCGTTATCGTGCACCGACCGCCGCGCCCGATCGAACATCTATTTGTTTTTTGCCGGCAAAGGTTTTATACAAGGAGCGATCGCCCACCGGCGTGCGCCTCCTCGTACGATGTGCTCCCGCGCCGCTCAACCCTCCCCTCGCCGGTCGCGACGGTACCTTATCGGCACCGGGAAGATGGCTTTTGCAGTACAAAGAAGCAGTATCCAAAATAGCGATGATAGCGGCGATAGATCTCGATCTCACGCTCGGCGGCGCAAAAGACCCGCTCGGCGGCAGCGTCTTTTTCGTCGCCGTCGCGTTCCCGTAGGCGCGCGACCCGTCGCGCCATCGGGTCGTAGAAGTTCGCGAGCCATGCACGCTGCGGCAGCACGAACGAGTCGATGAGCTCGTACCCGAGCGTTTGAATGCGAGCGGTGTTTGTCGCAATATCGGTCATGCTGGGATATTCATCCGCCCAGTTCGCCACCACCTCCTCGGGCGCATCGCTTTTGGGCCGGAGCCAGACCGCCTCGGTCACACCGACATACCCGCCCGGGACGAGGAGTTCTCGGCCGCGTTCCAGCCCCCTTTCGAACCCCATGATAGAGAGCGACCCTTCGGCCCAGACGATATCGAAGCTCGCCGGCGCAAATAACCTGTCGAGATCGAACATCGAGCCGTTGACCGTGCGAATGGAACGGTCGAGCCCCTCTTCGATGGCAGCGGCATTGAGACGGTCGAGGAACGGTTCGTAGTTGTCCAGCGCGGTGAGCGTGCCGTTGGAGAGACGCGCCAGCTCCAGCGTCTGCATCCCGGGGCCGCATCCGATATCGAGGATGCGCGGCCGTATGGGCAGACCACGCATGGCGCCGTATGCGCGCGCGGTCGAGGCGTTATCGCCCGGTCCGCCGCGCGGCAGCTCGCGATAGAGAGAATAAAAGTATTCCATCTCCTTTTCCAACAGCGCTGGCCCGTTTTCACGTTGCGTCGTTCTTGCCATCGCGTCATCCCGCCGGCTCAATACCTCTCGGGTATATAAAGGGAGACGCATCGGCCGAGAGCGGCGAGCCAGTTATGTTACATTACGCTACGCTACTTTACATTACGTTAAGGTGAGTTACGTTTGGCTTTTGGTCTTTGGTTTTGGTCTTTGAGGTCCATCGGTCGGTTATCGGTCGGTCATCGGTCGGTCATCGGTCGGTCATCGGTCGGTCATCGGTCGGTT
>CAZSUE010000048.1:8661-14371 GCA_964609045.1 uncultured archaeon
ATCGGTCGGTCATCGGTCGGTCATCGGTCGGTCATCGGTCGGTCATCGGTCGGTTATCGGAGGGGTGTGCCGGTCAGCGTGTCGTCGTTCCGACCACATTTTCCAGTTTGCACCTCCAATTATCTGGTTGCCGTAACGCTAAGGATATGGTCCGAAAATAACCCTAATCGCTTTACCAGTGCGCTTTTCGCTCAACGATTAGTGAGCCATTAAATAGAAGTTCTCGTATGGCTACCTGAACGACCATTTCTGACATGACGTGACTCCATGGTGGAAAGAATGACCGACCCGGAACTCGATGTTCGAATTCGCGCTTCTTTTGAAAGAACCGACACCCATCCATTTCCGCTCCTCCCCGAGCGGCTCCTCGAGCGATGGCAGCGTATCGTCGATACGCTCGCCGAGGTGCTGACGGTACCGTCGGCCAATATCACCCGTGTGGACCAGCCGATGATCGAGGTGGTGCGCTCGTCTTCGAGCATCGGGAATCCCTATCGCACGGGAGAGACCACCACGCTGGCGAGGCATTACTGTGAGGCGGTGTATGCCGGAAAAGGGCCGCTGGCCGTTCACGACGCGCGGACGGACCCGGACTGGGACCGCGCCCCGGAGCTGGAGTACGGGATGGTCGCCTATCTCGGCTACCCGATACACTACCCCTCGGGGGAGGTCTTTGGCACGATCTGTATCCTCGACAGCGATCCGAACCCGTTCGGACAGTATTATAAGGCGCTCATGGAAGAGTTCCGCGACGCGATCGAGACCGATCTTCGGCTCCTCTACAATGCAGCAAAACTCGAAACGAAGAACGCCGAGCTGAGAAAAACAAAAGAGCGGCTCCTCCGCATGGTGGAGGAGAAGGAGACGCTCCTTCGCGAGGCTCATCACCGGATCAAGAATAATGTGAGC
Organism: uncultured archaeon; assembly: GCA_964609045.1. Lineage (GTDB taxonomy): Archaea > Thermoplasmatota > Penumbrarchaeia > CAZSUE01 > CAZSUE01 > CAZSUE01. The sequence continues at coordinate 9,571 of CAZSUE010000048.1, forward strand.
ATGATCATGAGCATCCTCGACCTCGAGGCCGATATGACCGACGATGCGGCGAATAAGAGCCTTATTAGCGATATCAGGGGCCGCATCCGCAGTATCGGGCTGATCCACGAACAGCTCTACCAGAGCGCCGACCTCGCCACGATCTCTGTGGTCGATTATTTCACCGGTCTCATCAACCCGTTGGTCCATTCGCTCGGGCGAAGACCGCCCCGGGTCCACTACGATCTTGCGCCCATCCGGATCGCGACGGAAACGGCGCTGACCGTCGGGCTCATCGTCACCGAGCTGACCACGAACGCGTTGAAATATGCGTTCCCGGACGATCTCGCCATGGACGAGGAGGAGGAACCCACGCTCGAGATCGGTTTGCGCCCACTGGCATCCACTCATGCCGCGGGCCAAGAGGGAACTGCGCCAGCGGACGATGCTGCCTCACGCTTCGTTCTTACCGTCGTGGATAACGGCGTGGGGCTGCCGCGCGACATCGACCCCGCAAACTGTGAAACGCTCGGGCTCCAGATCGTCGACATCCTCGTCAACCAACTCGGCGGCGAGTACACCATCGAACGGCGTGCGGATACGGCCGGTGAGGAGGGTGGGACCGGGACGCGGTTCGTCGTCCAGTTCCCGAACAGGGGTAAGGACTAGGCGATACCCTACAACCGACAGCCGATACCCTACAACCGACAGCCGATACCCTATAACCGACAATTGAGTAAGTGCGCTCACCGTTCTCCGGTTGTTGCTTCTTCTTCTGTCTCGAGCACCGCCTCTATCTCCCGCGGGAGCCGCTCGGTGCTCGCGCGTTTGCGCCGTTCGCTGCGCGCGAAGTTGCGTTTCGCCTCGGCGAGGATCGATCGGAGGAGGTCCATGATCATCGCGTTCAGCTCCTCGTTCCGGAGCATGTCCATGGCCGAATCGATAGCGTCTTCGACCCCGTCGCGGATCTGGCGCTGGACGAACGGGATCTGCTTGGCCAGCCGCGTCACGGTCATCTTATCGAGCTGCGAATCGATCATATCCAGCACCAGTTCCTTCACCTGCTCGCGGCGCGCTTCCACCGTGCGTGTGATGTCGCCGATCATATGCTGATAGCGTTCCTTTTTTAGCTCCGCCTCCGCCTTCTCGATGATCTTGATCATTACCAATGCGCTGATCTCGTCGGCGAGCACATTCTTATAGCGGCGGATGAGTCGGCGCGTGGCGCCCTCGCCAAAGAGGATGTCGTACCCGCGTTTCACGCGCGTGATCACGACGAAGAGGCGTATGACGCGCAGCCAGTTCAATGCGCCGAGGGCGGGGTGCGACAGCGGGATCATGGCGAGAATATCGTTCCAATGGCTTTTGATATAGCGCCGCGGGTGCTCTGAGCTGGTCGTCTTGATGAAGAACTCGATGAAGAAGAGTTCGCAGACGATGAGGTCGATATAGTGGATACTGTAGATGAGCTCATTGACCATGGCGCCCTCGCGGTACCACCGATCGACGGTCTCGCCGGTCATGGTGGTGAGGTTGTCGCTATAACGGCGCACGAAGACCCAATCCACGGTACTGGCCGAGGTGGTGTTGGTAATGAAGTAGCAGTAGATATTGCTGCGCTCGGTCCCGTTCGGGGCGCGGTAGAGCTCCGTGGTGCGCCCGTCGTATGCGACCCCGAGCGCGGTACTATTTTCCGTGAGCGCGACCTCGGCGCGGTACGAGAAGGAGCGGTCCGGTGCCAGGGGGAGATGGCGGCGGACCACCCATCGACTGTCGCGATAGCCGATGAACGCGGCGGAGCTGGTGTTGCCCGACGCCAAAGCCGACACCGCGCCGGAGCCGCTGGAGATATTGGTCACCGGCGCGGTCCCGAACGCGAGGCCCGTGCTATTAAGGAGGGTGAGACCGTATGCCGAATACGGTACGGTGGGGCTGAGCATGCCTGCGAGCGCGATGAGCGGCTGCGACGGCCGAGCGCTGGTACCGTTGGGCGCGGTATGGCGGCTCGTCGCGGCATATTCGAGCACGAGCCCGCTATCGAGCGGCTGCGCCGCGCTCGTGGCGTAACCGCAATTATGCTGCGCACGAGATTCGACCTGCAGCTCGCCGTCGATGATCCCGCGCTGCGGTTCGCCGCCCACCACCTCCCACTCGCTCCCCAGCGCGTAGCGGTCGAAGGTATCGAAAAAGAGGAAGGTGGCATCGCCGTCGCCGTCCGGTGCCGCGTCGGTCCCGTTCCAGCCATGGTACATATAGATCGACCGCGACGCGCGCGGCGAAAGCTCGGGAACACGCACCCAGATCACCGTCCGATCCGTGTTCATCCCCGATTCGACCCAGAACGGGATGACCGATCTCTTGTCGGCGGCGGTGAAACAGATATCCGCGCCGTCGGCGCGCAGGCGGTTGCGCGCGACCATGGCGGCGGTATCCACCACTACGCGCACCTGCACATCGTGGTATGCCACCGTGTCGTGGTTGGTCACCGTGATCGTGGTCCGATAATCGAAATCGAGGACGGCGCGATACTCGTCCTCGAGTTCGGCGGCACGCGGGCTCAATACGATGAGTTCGAAGCTGAGGAGCACGATGGAGAGGAGCGCGAGAAAGATGAGCGCAAGATCGAGGACCCGCCCCCAGGGGATATTCGCACCGGCCTGAAGCGGTATCGCCACGATCTTGTAGAAGATATCGAACGCATGTGAACCGCGGCTCCGTCCCTCCTCCTCCTCATCTTGGAGCGTCCGCATGCGCACGACCTTCTTTCGGTCCATGACCATCATCACCGCGTCTGCGTTCTCGTCGGTGCTCCACCACCTGTGCCGCATAGAACGGCGGCTTACCCACCGATCACGCCGGTGAGACCGACGATGCCCGCTTGGATCACGATCGCAACCGCGATCATGATGCCGGCCATGACCAGTCCCACCGCCTGGTTGCCGCGCTGGAGTTCTTTGAGTTCGTCGATGTTCTTCGTGATCTTGTTCCAGCCGGTGATGGCGATATAGATGGCGATGATCGAGAGGATCAGTCCGCCGATGAGCTGCATCAGCCCCACCACGAGCGCGCGGAAGAACTCCGCCGTATTATCCGGCGAGAAGCCGCGCAATATGACCGAGGTGAGCCCGCCGATGCCGGACGCGACGACGATGGCGATGGCGATCATCATCCCGAGGATGAGATAGGACACCGCCTTGTTCCCGCGCCGCAGCTCTTGAAAAAAATCGATATTGATCAAACGCTTAAGAAAGTTGATGCCGATATAGATGACCGCGATGCTCAGCGCAATACTGATGACGACCTGGGCGAGCCAGAGTATGCCGCCGACGATCCATTCGGGTGATCCGTTCATGTCGATCCCATCCTTATCCTATCCTATGCTATCCTATGCTATCCTCTCGATCGTACGATCGCGCCATAACCCGCCATGGCGCACCCGATATATGCGTGCCGCACGTTAATAATCTATTGCCTTTGCCACACGGTCACCGAATACTATAAGAGCGACACCAAACCTGTATCGGTGCATAAGAGAGGGTGTGCGCCTCTCGCCGGGCGGTATCGACCGACGATACGATGCTGGCAATATATATGTATATGAGCGAATGATGCGACGACCGGAGTGGAGCCGATGGGTTCGAGAACGCGGATACGAGGAGGAGCATTAGAAAAACGGCGCCGGAAGATGGGATCGAAAGTGGGGCTCCCGCCGGGGACGCTGGTCCATGTGGGCGAAAAGCGAACGCCGCAGGTCGATATCGAGATCGTAGATTATGACGCCGAGTCGATCGCCGTCGAGCATTATACGCCGGAGCGCCTAAATGTGGAGCACTTGCGGCGCCTCCGACACCGCCCCAGCGTGACATGGATCGATATCGTCGGGCTCCACGATGTCGAGCTGGTCGAGACGCTGGGGGCTATCTTCGACATCCACCCGCTCGTGCTCGAAGATATCCTCCATACCGACCAGCGGGTCAAGATGGAGGAGGGCGAGGAGTACCTCTTTCTCGTGCTCAAGCGCTTTTCGCGCGCCACCGAGCGCGTGGGCGAAGCCGACGCGAGCGAGAGAGAGGAACGGATGCACGAACTCGTTGCAACGGAGCAAGTGAGCATCATCCTCGGAGACGGGTTCGTGCTCTCTTTTTGCGAGCGGCCCAGTGCGCTGTTCGAACCCGTAAAAGAGCGCCTAAAACGCGCACGCGGCCGTATCCGGCGGCTCGGGAGCGATTATCTCGCCTACGCGCTCCTCGACGCCATCGTCGACGAATATTTCCTCGCGCTCGAAACGGTGGGTGAGCGGTTGACACGCGTCGAGGAGGAACTGATCGCGGAGCCGGAGGAGCGCACGCTCCAGCGCATCCACGCGATGAAACGCGAGATGATCTATCTGCGAAAAGCGATCTGGCCGCTGCGCGAGGTGATCAATACTATCGAGCGCAGTGAGTCCGACCTCGTTGCAAAGGGCACCGGCATCTATCTGCGCGACGTGTACGATCATACGCTACATGTGGCCGATATGATCGATACCTATCGCGAGATGCTCACCGGGCTGCTCGATCTCTATCTCTCAAGCGCGAGCAACCGCATGAACGAGGTGATGAAAGTGCTCACCATCATCGCCACCATCTTCATCCCGCTCACATTCGTCGCCGGCGTCTACGGGATGAACTTCAACCCCGACGCGTCGCCGCTGAATATGCCAGAACTCAATTGGTACTATGGCTACACCGCCTCCATCATCGTCATGGTCGCGCTCGCTATCACCATGCTCGTCTATTTTCACAAGAAGCAGTGGCTCTAACGCGCAATGGGGTAACATCGT
>CAZSUE010000049.1:0-14365 GCA_964609045.1 uncultured archaeon
GTCCGCTCGCGGATCGCCGTACGCTGCATTACCGATCCTCGGCACGCTCACCGCCCGCCAGACTGGGTATGGCCGTACGGGCGCGAGTGAAGGTCTGGAGCTCGAACGTGAGGCGCGGCATGTACCTGCTGTGGGTGCGCCCGACGAGGAACGACATTTCGGCACTCCGTCGGTTAGATCAGCGCTCGAGGAGGAACGAACCGAGGCCGCCATACCGAAATTGGACGCGATCAGTGAATCGCAATCGACTTTGGCACGGATCGAAAGCGAGCTCGAAGAAGAGAAGCTCGAGGCGATCCTCCCGATGCTGGGTGCGATGAGCGCGCTCCAGTCGTCGTTAACGACGATCGAGAGCGAACTGGAAACGGAGAAGCTCGAAGCGGCGAAGCCGATGGAAAGTGCGCTGACGAACCTCCGCCGCGAGGTTCGTGATCATCAAGATCTTTTGGCGGGTGATTACGAGGAAAAGACCGAGGCGGTGGTGCCTCGAGCGCCATCGTTAGGCACGAAAGGGGAAACGGAGATCTCGGTCCGAAGCCGTCTCGACCTTGCCGAAGATATTGGCGAAGCACGCGAAGATGTCGCTGGCTCACGGCAACCGACGATACTTTCGCTCCCGCATCTCGGCGATATGATCGGTCATGACACGGTTGCGGGTAGCCCGCTCTTTACAACGATGTCGCGTCTCCCGGCCTCTGTATCGAGCCCGCTCGATCGCGCGACGGAAGCGGCCCGGCGCCCGACCACACTGACCGGTGAAGAGGTCCATCCAGAGAGCCACATCGACCTCGACGCGATGGGCGCGGGCGAAGCGCGCGACGATTATTATGGCGCTCGCCGTCCGACGATCCTCAAGATGCCGCATTTGGGCGAATTGATCGACCACGACCAGGTAGCGGGCAGCACGCTCTTTGCGACGATGTCGCGCTTGCCGGTGACGCTCTCGAGCGAACTGGACCAGGTCTCCGAGGGTGCCCGTGCGCCGACGACTTTGAAAGGCGAGGAGATCCATCCCGAGAGTCATATGGATGTCGGCGGGATCGACGATGGTGAAGCGCGAGTGGATTATTATGGTGCGCGTCAGCCGACGATCCTCGGTCTTCCGCATCTGGGCCAAATGATCGGCCACGATACGATCGCGGGCAGCACGATCTTCGCGCAACAGACACGGTTACCGGTGGCGCTCTCCAGTCGCCTCGATCAGGCGACGGAAGCGGCACGCGCGCCGAAATCGCTCGGGGGCGAAGAGATCCATCCGGAGAGCCGGATGGATGTCGGCGGGATCGACGAGGGTGAAGCGCGTATGGATTATTATGGCGCGCGCCAGCCGACGATCCTCGGTCTTCCGCATCTGGGCCAAATGATCGGCCACGATACGATCGCGGGCAGCACGATCTTTGCGCAGCAAACGCGACTCCCCGTTGCTCTCTCCAGCCGTCTCGACCAGGCGACGGAAGCGGCGCGTGCGCCAAGGGCGCTGGGAGGCGAGGAGATCCATCCGGAGAGCCATATGGATCTAGAGGATATCGATACGGGCGAAGCGCGCGATGATTATTACGGCTCGCGACGGCCGACGATATTGAAGATGCCGCACCTCGGCCAGATGGTCGACCACGACCGTGTGGCAGGCAGCACACTGTTCACGACGATGTCGCGGCTACCGGTGACGCTCTCGAGCGAGCTGGACGCGGCGACGGAAGCGGCGCGTGCGCCCAAGACACTGGGAGGGGGAGAGGTCCATCCGGAGAGCCATATGGATCTCGAACCGACCGATGCAGGCGAGGCACGCGACGATTATTACGGCTCGCGACGGCCGACGATATTGAAGATGCCGCACCTCGGCCAGATGGTCGACCACGACCGCGTGGCGGGCAGCACGCTCTTCACGACGATGTCGCGCTTGCCGGTGACGCTCTCGAGCGAGCTGGACGCGGCGACGGAAGCGGCGCGTGCGCCGAAGGGGCTGGAGGGTGAAGAGATCCACCCGGAGAGTCGGATGGATGTCGGGGCGATCGATGCTGGCGAAGCGCGTGACGATTTCTACGGCTCGCGCCGTCCGACGATGCTCGGGCTCCCGCATCTGGGCGAAATGATCTCACACGATCAGATCGCCGGGAGTACCTTATTTAGCCGCCAGACGCGGTTGCCGGTGACGCTCTCGAGCGAACTGGATCAGGCAACGGAGGCGTCGCGCGCACCGATGTCGCTGGAAGGCGAACAGGTCCGCCCGACGATCCGTGGTGCAAAGACATACGAAGAAGACGACGGCATCTACGAATATCAGCCGCTGACCTACCCGGCCGAACTCCCGCACCTCGGCGACATGGTGGACAGCGGCCGCATCGTAGGAAGTGTCCTTTTCCATTCGAGCACCGAACTCCCGTTGCGTGTGACGAGTGAAATGGATACGGCGCCGGACTTCCCACGGCTCCCGCAGACGCCCGACGGCGATGTTGTCGCCGCACGCAGTGTGTTGGACCGCGAGGGGCCGGACATGGGCGAAGCGCGCGACGATTATTACGGCTCGCGTCGCCCGACGATCTTGAAGCTCCCGCATCTCGGTCAATTGATGGATCACGATACGATCGCGGGCAGCACGCTCTTTGCGACGATGTCGCGGCTGCCGGTGACGCTCTCGAGCGAGCTGGATAGCGCAACGGAAGCTGCGCGCGCGCCGAAGTCGCTGGAAGGCGAAGAGGTGCATCCGGAGAGCCACATCGATCTGACACCTGTCGACGCGGGCGAGGCCCGCGACGATTATTACGGCTCGCGTCGCCCGACGATCTTGAAGATGCCGCATTTTGGCGACCTTATCGACCATGATAAGATCGCGGGCAGCACGCTCTTTACGACGATGTCGCGGCTGCCGGTGACGCTCTCGAGCGAGCTGGACGCGGCGACGGAAGCGGCGCGTGCGCCGAAGTCGCTTGAAGGTGAGGAGGTGCATCCGGAGAGCCATATCGATCTTACTCCCATCGACGCGGGTGAGGCCCGCACCGATTATTACGGCTCGCGTCGCCCCACATTGCTGGGTCTGCCACATCTGGGCGACATGATCTCACACGATACGATCGTGGGTAGCACGCTCTTTAGCCGTCAGACACGATTACCGCTCTCTCTCTCGAGCGAGTTGGATCGTGTGACAGAGGAGGCTCGTCTGCCCGAGACGCTTGAAGGCGACGTTATTCGTCCCGAGAGCGCTATCGACACCGACGAGATGGATGTCGCCGAGGCGAAAAAGGATTATTACGGCGCCCGCGTCCCGACCATTCCGCATCTGGGTCTTCTCGGGCGCATGACGAAGCACGCGGTGCAGGACATCGACGATGTGATCGATGTCCAGGGCCGACTCCCGGTCTCGATCGAAGGCGAGGAGCCGGTGACGCGTACGGAAGCGCGGCTTCCCACATTGGGTGCGCTGGGTTACCTCTCCGCACCGGTGGTAGATGTCAAACCTGATCGGCCGCTCGCCTCGATCTTTCCGCAGTTGGTCGAGGATGCGAAACTGAAGACGGTCTGGCCGCGGATCATTACCGGGCAAGAGGATGAGGAAGAGGCGCGCGAGGCCGAGGCCGAACGCGAGACCTCGATCTTCCCGCCGGATGTGCTCGCCACGATGTTGAAGAATTGGATGACGATCACGAGTAGTGCGGAAGAAGAGAAGGCCCGCGCATCGCGGCTCTATAAGAGTGCGATAGGGACGTTCGAGCCCGGCGCCGGTCCTTCGGTCCAGTCGTCGGTCCCCCGCGATGGCGCTGTCATTCCGGTCACGATGGATATGGGTTTTCAAACAGCGGTCCCCACCTATCAACCGGGTCGCTACCCCGAACGGTCGATACAGCGCTCGGCGTTCACCTTACCGGAACTGGGCGCACTGGCCGAGATGGCGCGTCGGCTCCCGCAGCTTTTCGACGATGCGGTCTCCCCCTCGTTCGTGAAGTCGCTGGTGCCGCGCTTCGACGATCTGGAATTCGGCGACCTCGATACATTGCGCAATGTCTTCCCGCAGATCGTTGGAGATGTTCGTGAATCGATCCTCCCGACGCTGGAATCAATGGCCCACCTCGAGCCGCTCTATCCCGCCTTGGGCGAGGAGCCCAGTGAGGGTGAGGATGAGCACTGGGAGTCACCGTATGTGGGTAAGATCTTCGGTATGACGCCTGCGGGCCATCGCAAGGCGATGACGCTGCTCCCGAACCTGATGAATCTCGAACATATTTACACTGTATTCCCCAATATCGCCACGACCGAAAAGATCGAAGAGTGGCAAAACGCGCTTACCCCGCTCCAACGCCTGAAATACGAGATGGCGTTGGTCTATTCGAGCGAGTTCGAGATCGAACCGGACAAACTCCAGACGGTGCCGGTCTCGCCCTACAGCGGGAGCGCCGGTCTCGATCCTTATATCCAAATGCTTCGCAGTTTCAAGCAAGAGCAACAACAGGAGCTCATGCACGAGCGCGAACGGGCTTTAATGGAAGCCTTTACGGACAAGGTCAAGGACATGGTGCAGAAGCAAGAACAGAAACCCCCACAGCTTTCCAAAAAGGAATTCGAACGCATGCTGGTTAAACTTTTAAAACGTGATGCTAAAAGACACGGGATGGTATTATTATGAGTGTTTGGTTGGGCCTACCCGATGTTGACGAAGACATGAAGGCCGACGACGAAGTCTCCGACCTCATCGACGAGGCTGATGAATTCGATACAACGATCGGCGATACTGAGACTACTGTTAAGGATGCACTGAAGGAGTGGTCTGAGAACGCGAAGACCGAGGAGAAAGACGATATTCTCGGCAACATCGAGATCGAAGGCGCAGATTCAGGAATGGAATGGGAAGAGATATTCGAGAAATATCATGAAGCGTACCCTGACGCCGTGGGTCTCCCACGGATCATGGCGGTAGTAGAACAGAATCTTCAACATCAATACTGGTTCGGGAAATATAGCCAGAGCTTGAAGGTGAACTTAAAGAACGCGCTGGAGGAGGTGTCGGGCGACATCGACGAGATCGCGGAGAACATCAACGATCTGAAGGCGAAACTCGACGAGATCGAGGAAGCGATCCAGAGCGAACGCGATACGGCGGGCGCACCGTCGCCGTCACCGGAAGGTGCAGTTGACACTGCCGCGATCAAAGATCAGGTCCAAAATATGAAATCGTTGCAGATCGACAGCGTCTCGAATGTAAAGGTCGAGAACAATCGCTGGCTGGTCAAGCACTATGTCCCGGGTCGGTCCGGCACGGACAGCATGGTTCCTGCAACGGTGATCCAGGATCTTGGTCGGCACCCGACGCGGATCACATTTACCGGTGTCTTCGCAAACAAACCCAACGAGGGTGTAGGCGATATCCAAACGCGGATCCAGTTATTGAAATCGTTCTTCAAGGTCCGCAAGCCGCTTTTCTTTGCGTCGACGATCATCGACCGCGGCGATCTTACCAAGGTCATGATCGAGTCGCTCGAATTCGAGGAGACCTCGGATTGGCAGAATTATGTCCGTTTCTATATCAGTCTCGTCGAGTACCACGATGTGGACTGGACGTTGGAAAAGGAAGCGGAATCGGATTACATGAAACAGATGATGGAGCACTGGATCAGCTACCAGACGCGCAAGGCGCTCTATAATTACTCCAATAGTCTGGAGAATGCGGAGCCCTCGACGCTCCTCACGCTCATCTTGCAACTTGGTTCCGTCCGCAAAGCTGGCGCAGGCGTCCTCGAGATGCTCAAGAAGGAAGAGGCGGAAGAAGAAGAGGTCGAGTACGAATACAAGATCCCCGAAGCGGTAGAAGCGGTGACGAACCAGGTGAAGCAAGAGATCCGCGATGCTGTGGCGGAAGCGACCGAGCCGTTAGAAGAGATCAAGGATACTTCCGGAGGGCCGCCATCATAAAAGGTCCGATATGAGGAGGTGATGTAAGATGGCAGAATGTACATGTGCCGGTTGTCAGGTTTATGGTGTCGTCTCAGATCTATTAGATGAAGCTGAATCGACGCTTAATGGATTTATTGATCAGGCCGAGGAGGCCGCCAAAACACTTATCGACAAGGCCAAGGAGGCGATCGATAGTGCGATGGAGAAGATCAAATCGACGGTCGAGGAATTGGCCGAGAAGGCCGAAGAGGCGATCCAGAAAGCCGCCGAGAAGGTGAAGGAAGTCGCCCAGGACCTGACCGACAAGGCGAAAGAAGGAATGGAAACAGCGAAAGATGCGATGTTACAGACGATCGACGAGGTCAAGGAACAGATCAAGAGCGCCATCGAAGAGGCGTCCGGGACGGTTGAAGAAACGGTCCGCAACGCGATCGAGCAGGCGAAAACGGGTGTCCAGAAGGCTGCGGAGACGTTGACGAGTCAGGTCGACAAGGTCGCATCGTCGGCGGAGAATGCGGTCAATGACGCGAACGAGAGTTTCCAGGGCGCCACCGACGATCTTGAGCAGAATATCAACGAGACGATCAACGGCGCCGCGGCGAAGGTGAAGGAGACTGCGAACCAGCTCGCGGATAAGGCGAACGAGACGATCACGAGTGCGACGAACCAGATCAAAGGCATGTCCTCGAGTCTCGCCGACGCGGCGAAGCAGGGCATCAGCAAGGTCAGCCAGCAGTTCCAGGGCATGGGCAACCAGCTCGTGGAAAAGGCACAGGGCGCACTGGATTCGGCCACGGGTACTTTCGAGAAACTCGTCAAGGATATTGCGGACAAGGGCCGCGAGATGGTGAACAATACGATCTCGCAGGTGCAGGAATCGTTGACCAATGTGATGTCGCAGATCAGGAAGTTCATCGACGAGCTCTATGCAAAGGGTGAAGAGGCATTGACCTTTTTGACCGACGCGATCAAATCCGGCATGGGCGAGGTCAAAACGATCGTTGAGAATGAATGCCGTGAAGCGGGTATCGACGAAACACGCATCAACGAGATGCTGCAGAATTTGGAGCAGAACGGCACCGGTCTCTTCGACGATCAAGATGCCTCCGTGAAGGGTATATTGGATACGATCAAGGGCTCGATCGACGAGGTTGTGAACTCGTTCGACGAGACGACCCAGACGATCTTATCCAATGTGAACGAAGCGGGTCAAGGGATCATCACCGATATCGAAGATTCCGTGACCGGAATCGTCGACGCGGGAACCGAAGCGTTCAACCAGACGATGGAAGATGCGCAGGCGTTGGTGGACGAACTGATCGCCACCGCGACGGAGACGGCCGACGGCGCCGTGACGATGGTGGACGATCTCGTCCAGAAGCTCATCGACGACGCCACTGAAGCGGTCACCGGCACAGTTGACGACGCGCGCGCGACGATGGACGGCGTGATCGACGGTGCGGCCTCGACCGCCACGGACACGGTCAGTGCTGCCGCAGACCTCGCGGGTCAAACCGCTGATGAAGTTGCCGGTGCGCTCACCGGCTCGATCAGTGCTGCGAAGGACGCCGCCACCGGTATGGTGGGCGACGCCTCGGGCGCGATCGACGAAGCGCTGAGTAGTATCGACGATACTGCGACGCAGATCATCCAGGAAGTGACCGCCGCGATCACCGGCATCCTCGACGAGATCACCGCGTTGGTGGAGGAGATGGCCGAGGAGGCCGCCGCCGCCGCCGACAAGGCGCTGGATGCCGCCAACGAAGCGATCCAGGGGCTGGTCGACGGCGCCGCGGATCTCGTTTCGAAGACGGTTGACGATGTAAAGAAAGCGATCTTGAGCATCGTCGACGACATCCAGAAGACGGTGGACACCGCCGCGGAGATGATCAAGGAAGTAGCGACGAACATCCCGAACAAGCTTCGGGAACTGGTCAGCAGCACGGTTGCGACCTCGAAGGAGCTCTCGCGCACCATCATCAAGGATGGTTTCGAGCTGGTGAACAGTGCGTATGAGAAACTGAAGACGAAGGCCGAAGAAGAGGGCGAGAAAGCGATCGCCGCCGTGGAGGAACAGGGTGACTCGACGATGGACTCTGTGACCGAGATGGTTGGCGGTCTGATGGATGCGGGCCAGCCGGAACCGGAAGGTGTGGCGGATAAGATCCGTGCCGACGGCGAGGCTGCCGTGGGTAAGATCAAGTCGCAGATGGCCATGGCGATCATGGAGGTCGTGATGGATCTGGGCATGAAGGTCCAAGACATCATCTCGTCTGCGCAGGAGCTCGGCACCAAGCTGCTCGAGGAGACGCCACAGAAGATCCAAGAGCTGCTCGACGAGTTCGAGAACGCGAAATCGGTGATCGAAGAGATCGGCACCATGGTCAAATCGACCATCGACAATATCACGACGACGGCGACCGAGGTGGTCTCGAACGCGATCACGGCCGGCCAGGAATACGCCGCGAACGCGAAGAGCACCATCGAGGACACGGTGACGACGATCGGCGACACGATCAAAGAAGCCGGTACCAATTTGATGGAGATGGCGCAGGAGATCCCGACATTGATCCAGGATAAGATCGGTGAAGTGATCAATAGCGCGATGGAGAAGGTTGAGCGGCTGATCGACAATATCAAGAATCTCGCGACGGACACCGCAGCGAGCATGCAGAACCGCGCCGAGGATCTCGGCAACACGGTGAAGAACAGTGCGTTAGAGGTGGCGAGCTTCGTCGAATCGAGCGTTGGCGATTTTGCCAGCGATATCCAGGCGAATGTGACCTCTACGGTGAACAACACGGCGGACGCAGTGACCGGGTTTGCCGATCGCGCATCCACCTCGATGATGGATCTCGGCCAGAACTCGATGGACCAGATCAATACGATGATCGAGGATCTCGTGCAGATGGCGAGAGAAGCGTTCGAGAACGCGAAGGGGAAGGTCGAAGAGTTCGCGACCAATACGGTGAACCGTGCCAAGGGTCTCTACGACGATACGATCTCGACGGTGGAGAATTTGATCGCGACGACCGAAGGCCGCATTACATCGCTCTATAACGGCATCGTGGACAAGGTCACGACGCTGGCGGATACGGTCAGCGAGACGGGCGAGAATTTACTTACCGATGTGAAGAACCAGGCGACCGCATTGGTCGACAAGGCGAAGGATACGGTCACACAGTTGATCAACGACGCGAAGGAAGCGGCCATGGGCGTGATCACCGACAAGGTGATCGAATATATCGAGAAGCTACAGGAGAAGTGCGCTACCTTCAGTGAGACGCTGCGCGACAAGGTCCAGGAGGGCGTAGATTTCCTTCAGGAGAAAATCACCGCCGGTGTCGAAGCGGGTCAGAACCAGCTTGCGGAGCTGACCGAGACGCTGAAGGGCGGTGCGGACCAAGCGAAGGCCGCGGTGAACGATTTCTCGTCGAAGGGCGAGGAGTTCGTCAACGAGGCCGCCGATACGATCAACAGCAGCGTCGATGAGATGAAGACGACGGTGCAGGACAACCTCGCCACTTTGAAAGATGATGTGATCGAGGCGGTCAGTGCGATCGTCGATGTGATCGTCAATGCGCTCAACGAGGCGAAGGACACAGTGGTTGGCTTTGTCGAGGATGCGATGGCGAATATCAACAGCGCTCTCGACTCCTTGAAAGAGGGTATCTCATCCACCGCCGAGTCGGTCAAGAGCGGTATCACCGACGCCATCGAAGTGCTCAAGAAAGGGAAGGACCAGGGTCTGGCTGCACTGCGCCAGTTCAACGAAGAAGCGCAGGCGATGATGGACCAGGCCACGGAATGGGCCACCGAGAATGTCACCAGTATGAAGAACGAGCTCATGGACGCGTTCAAGTTCGCAAAGAACGAGATCGTGGCCGTCGCGATCGAGGGCATTTCGAGCAAAGCTCAGGAACTTGTGGACGGTGCTGTCGAGTTCGTCACTAACGCTGTGACCAACATGCAGTCGAAGTTCGAAGGGTTCGTCACCACGGTACAGGATTCGCTCAATGGCGTGCTCGAGGATATCGGGCAAGGGTTGGATCTTGCGAAGGGCGCGCTGAACGATCTCGAGACGGAGACGAACAACGCGATCGATAGTGCGAAATCGGGTCTGAACGGTATCGTGAACGATCTGAAAGGGAATGTCGAAGGTATGCTCGCAGCACTGGACGAGCTCGAGGTGCCGGGCGATCTGCCCACCGACATCTTCACCACCGTGCACACGACCGTGGCGAACGCCGTGGGCGCTGCCGAGGGCTATATCGACGAAGGTCTCAACGAGTTCCAGACCGTTTTCGAAGATGCGGTAGCTACCGCGCGAGACGCGGGTGCGGCCCAGTCGCAAGAGGTCGTCAATATGGTTGACAGCGCACTGGAGGACGCCGGCAAAGTCGATCTTGCGGTGAACCGCATCGTTGGTGACGCGGAGACGCCGAGCTTGACGACGATGAAAGAATCGATCCAGAACACATTCCAAGGCGTGATCGATCAGGTCAGCGGCGTGGACGACGCCGTTGCCGGTGAGGTCGAAGCGATCCTCGGATCGGTGATGGAAGAGGTGGAGACGCAAGAAGGCGCGATCACCGAGTTCCTCAACAGCGCCGAGGACGGGCTGTTGACGCTCTTCGACCAGGGCGTCGAGACGGTCCAAGGCTTGCTCGACGAGGCGTTCGAGGCGCTGGGTAGCGCGAACGAATCGATCCAGGGCTGGGTTGGAGAACTGGCCGGTAAGGTCGGCGAGTTCGTCGAAAAGACCGGTGCGGATATCGGCGGTCTCGTTGGCAAGGTCAACGAGGATTTCGGTGCGAAGATCGAGGAGGCGGCAGGCAACGCCCGCGCCACCATCGAGAACGACGGCACCGCCGAGTTCAATAAGTTCATGGACAAGTGCGAGAAGGATATCATCGACGCTGCAAACAAGGAGGTCAGCGATCGTGCGGACCAGTTCAAGGATGAGTTGACCTCGGTGATCGGCGATTATCGCTCGCAGATCGAGAGCGCGCTCGATGATGTGAAATACCTCACGCGCGAGTCGAAGGGCCGGGTCTACTCGCTCTATACCGAGATGGAAGACAACTTCGGCAACGAATTGACGAACGCGAAGTCGACCTTTGCCGAGGGTGTGGGCGATCTCAAGAGCCAGTTCGTGGAATGGGTCTCCAATGTGGGGAAGAACTCCGCGAACAGCCCCTCGCTGGGCGAGATCGAGGGCTCTGTCACCGATATCGATGTAGGCAGCATCGTGAACAGCGGTCTTGCCAGTGTGAACAGCGCCATCGAGGGTGCCGTGGGTTCTGCCACCGGCGCGGTGGAGGGCGGCGAAGACGCCGCCGATAAGATCACGGGGTGTGCCGACGAGGTCACCGCCGGTGTCGAGAGCGCCGCGGGCGAGTTGGCGACCCAGCTCGACGATGTGGTCGGACAGGTCTCCACCTCGGTGGAGAACGCGAAGAGCGCGTTCGATCCGACGGTGCAAGGCGCTGTCGACGAGTTCATGGGCCAGATCGACACGATCCTCGGGAACACGAAGGACACCGTCGCCAATGAGACGGTGCCGAACATTACGAGCGATCTCGAATCGCGTGCGGGTGAGGTCCAGACCTCGTTCGAAGAGGCGCTGGCGGCGGTCCCCGAAGCGGGTGACCAGATCAGTGCGCTCCTCGACAACCTCGTCACTAAGCTCGCAGAGGCAGTGGACTCCGGCGCGGTCACCGTCACCGAGGCGGTTGAAGCGCTGCAGAGCGCCACCGAGGGTAACCTCGACGGCGGTGCGTCCGCCGCGCAGTCCGGTACGGGCAAGGAAGATGTCATGGCGGACCTCCAATCCTCGACGAACGAGGCTGCGGACGGTATGCTCTCGACGGTGAAGGACCAAGGCGTCTCGGCGATCCAGGACTCTGTCCATGGCGTCGTTAACGAGACGAAGCAGTCGATCCAGGAGATACTGAACTCGATCCCGCACATCCAGACCCCGTCCATCGAGAGCGTCTTGATGCCGATGGAGGATCTCGTCTCTCAACTCGAAGACGAGATCACCACCGGTGGCAACCAACTGGTGGAGCATTCGCAGAATTTGAAGGGAGAGATCATCGGCGGCATCCAAGATGTTGGGAGCCAGTTGAGTGCGGCTGCGAACACCGATGTGGTGCACCAGAGCATGGATGAGCTCGAGAACAGTTTCAATAACAATCTCGGGAATGTCTCGAACACGGTCAACCAAGCGATGACCGATGTGAACAACGGCATCCAGAACGGTATGGACGAGACGCTGGCAGCGGTGGAGCAAGGCTCGCAGGTCGCCGATCAGGCGATGGACAATGTGGAAGAGATCGCTAATAGCGGTATCGACCAAGCGGCCAACACACTCAACACCGGCATCTCGAACATCCAGGATACGATGAACAGCAGTATCCAGAGCGCGCTGACCGCGTTGGACCAGAACCTCGAGGATCCGGGCATCAAGGAGAATGTGACCGAGCTCCTCAACGGGTTCGAGAGCACGATCAACGATGTGATGGATGAAGCGATCCAGACGATCGTGACCGACAATGTGAATGCACTACGCGACCTCTTCGGCGAGAAGATCGGCGAGGCACGCGACGCGCTCGTCGCCGCCATCGAGGGTTTGACCGCCGCTGCGGAGCAGGTCATCGGTGCGGGTGACACCCTCCTCGAGAACTGCGGAAATCTGATCAACGAGCAGCTCGAGAAAGGCAACCAGATCGTCGACGATCTCGAGAATGACGCATGTTCACCCGACAACCCCGATTCGATGCTCGAACGGCTCAAGAGCGATGTCGGTGGGCTCGTCGATCTGCCAGCGGGCGAGATGGGCGACGAGATCGTCAACATGCTCAATACATTGAAGGACAACGCCCAGGAAACCTGGGAGAACATGAAGGGCACGCTCACCGGTGCGTTCGAAGAGACGAAGACCGGGTTCAAGAACGAGGTGGATACGGCGAAGAGCACGGTGGTCGAAGCACTGAACGCAGTCCAGAATATCGCGGAGGAGACGAAGAACAGTTTCCTCGAGATCTTCCGCGATATGTCGGGCGACCTCGAGTCGATCGCCACGAACGCGGTGACCGCCGCCGAGCGGTCCGGTCAGAGCGCGCAGACTGGTATCGGCAACGAGATCTCGAACACGCTCAACGCGGTGAACACGATCGTCGAGGCGGCGAAAGATATCGGGAGCTCGTTCCTCAGTGCTGGTCGAAGTGCGCTGGAAGAACTGGGCAACGGCGTGACTGCCGCGGTGGAGGAGACCAAGAACGGTCTGACCGATACGGTGGAGCAAGTCAGGGACGATATGGGCGCCGAACTCGAGACGGCCAGTGAGGGCTTCTCAGAGGCGCTGGAAGAGGCGCAGACCGCTGCGAACGATACCATCACCAACACCATCGATACGGTCTCGACCGCCGGTGAGGAGATCAGTGACGAAGTCACCACGATGATGACCGAAGCCAAGGACATCGCCGCCGAAGGGGTCGGTAATATGCAGACCCAAGTCGAGGAATCGATGAACGGTGTGATCTCCACCACCACCTCGACGATGGAGAATGTGAAAGGCGAGATCGAGGCCGCCGCTTCGGATGCACAGACCACCGCCGAGAATATGATGAACGCGGCTCAGGAAGCTGCGAACGAGACTGCGGCTGCAGCGCAGGAGAAGGCGAAAGAAGCAGCCTCCGATGTGGAGACCCAGACCTCTGACTTCATGACGCAGACGCAAGAATCGTTGAACGATGCCGTTTCCAAGACGGAAGAACAGGGCGGCGCGATCACGGATAGCTTCAGCAGCATCCAAGAGGATGTGGCCAACGGCATCAAGACCGCGACGACCGATCAGGTCAACTCGATGAAGGATGACGCGGTCGGCGCAGTGGCCAGCACGGAAGGTCAGCTGACATCTGCAGTGAGCGCGGTGGAAGCGGAAGCGAACGCAGCCATCGGTTCGGTGGGTGACGAGGCAAAAGCGGTCGGAGAAGAGGCCAAGGGCAATTTCCAGGACAATATCAAGACCATGCAGGACAATACGGAAGCGATGGCGAAGGAGACCGAGAATTCGCTCGACTCCGCCGTGTCCGAGATGGGCAGCGAAATGGAAGGTGCGATGAACGCTGCGAACCCCGGGAACGCATTTGCAGAGGCCGAGGACGGCATCTCCAGTGCAGTCGCTAGCGCGACGGCAGTTGCGAACGAGACACTGGCCGGCGCGCAAGGAGCAGCTGAAAAAGGCGTCTCAGACGCGAGTAGCGGTGGCGGCGGCGGCGGTGGTGCTGGTGGCGGCGGCGCTGGCGGCGGTGCTGGTGGTGGCGGCGGCGCTGGCGGCGGTGCTGGTGGTGCTGGTGGCGCTGGTGGAGCCGGAGGCGGCGGTGCTGGTGGAGCCGGTGGCGGCGGTGCTGGTGGCGCTGGCGGTGGCGACGGCGGTGCCGGTGGTGATGCTGAAAGCGGCGAAGGCGAAGGAAAA
>CAZSUE010000050.1:0-9389 GCA_964609045.1 uncultured archaeon
CGCGCCATTCCCCTGTTCCCCTGTTCCCCTGTTCCCCTGTTCCCCTGTTCCCCCGTTCCCTCGTTCCCTCGTTCCCCCGTTCCCCCGTTCCCTTGCCCCCCCTTCACACGATCGTCTTCTCATTCTCGGTATCGAACAGATGCATTTTGTTCATGTCGAAGATGATATCCATATCCTCGCCGAGCGCCAGTTCCACCGCTGGGTCGAACCGCGCGACGATCTCGTGGCCGCCGAGATCGAGGTAGAGATAGATATCCGATCCCATCGCCTCGGTCACCTCCAGATGTGCGTTCACGATGCCCTTGGCCAGCCCGGGTTTACGGACCGCGACCGGATGGATGTCCTCCGGACGGATCCCGAAGGTAAACTGCGTCTCCCCGGCAGCTATGATCTTTTTCCTATGTTTCTCCGGGATCGGGAGTTTTGTATCGTTGATATCGATGACGAGCCGTTCGCCGTCCGTTCGCTCGATCCGGCCGGGGAGGAAGTTCATCGTCGGGCTGCCGATGAACCCTGCTACGAACTTATTGGCCGGGTGGTCGTAGAGCTCCTGTGGGACGTCGACCTGCTGTACTTCCCCCTCCTTGAGGATGACCACTCGATCGCCCAGCGTCATCGCCTCCGATTGGTCGTGCGTGACATAGACCGTCGTCGTCTGGAGCGTATGATGGATCCGCGAGAGCTCGACCCGCATCTGAATGCGTAATTTCGCGTCGAGATTGGACAGCGGCTCGTCGAAAAGGAACACCTTCGGATGCCGCACGATGGCGCGGCCCATGGCGACACGCTGGCGCTGTCCGCCGGAAAGCTCGCGCGGCTTCTTCGGGAGCTGCTCGGCGATGCCGAGGATATCTGCCGCCTCGTTCACGCGCTTGTCGATCTCTTTGCGCGAGAACTTCTTCATCCTCAACCCGAAGCTGAGGTTCTTGTAGATGTCGAGATGTGGATAGAGGGCGTAGTTCTGGAACACCATGGCGATATCGCGGGAGCGCGGCGGGAGCTTCGTGACATTTCGATCGCCGATATAGATGTTCCCTTCCGTAGCGGTCTCGAGCCCCGCGACCATGCGGAGAGTGGTGGACTTCCCGCAGCCAGAGGGCCCGACGAGGACGACGAACTCGCCGTCGTTGATCCTCAGATCGAAATCCTCCACTGCGGTGAAATCACCGAACCGTTTCGTGACATGTTCCAAGCGTAGATTCGCCATAATGGCACCTCTTCGAGGGCTGATCGATATGATCGATATGATCGTTATTCTGGCAAGAGTGAGGAGAGCGTGGATAGTGCAGCAAGCGTCAGGCGGTTCAGCCTTTCACCCCGCCGGCGGTCATTCCCGAAATGAGATAGCGTTGCGTGACGATGAACATGACGATGACCGGTATGCTCACGAGGATCGCCATGGCCGAGAAATGGCCCCACAGCTGCAGCTCAGGTGTGATGAAACTATTGAGCCGCACCGGTATGGTATAGTTCTCACTGCTGAGCATGAAGGTGAGCGCGAGGAGGAACTCGTTCCATGCGGTCATGAACGAGAAGAGCGCGGTGACGGCGATGGCCGGGAGCGAGAGCGGGATGACCACGCGCCAAAAGGCGCCGAACTGCGTACACCCGTCGATCATCGCCGCTTCTTCCAGCGCGTACGGGATCGTATCGAAGAAGCCTTTGATCATCCAGATACAGAGCGGGAGCGCGGTGACCGAATAGGCGAGGATCAGCCCCGGGAGCGCGTCGATGAGCCCGAGCGTGCGCAAAAGCACGAAGAACGGAACGATGATGATCGTGCCCGGGAACATCTGCACCACGAGGAACGAGAGCATCGCCGTCTTCTTGCCGAAGAACTCGTAGCGTGAGAACGCATACGCCGCGGTGATCGAGAGGAACACACCGAGCGCCGTGGTCCCGGAAGCGACGATCGCGCTATTCTTGAGGTACTGGAAGAAATTCAGCGTCGGATCGTAGATCACATCGTGATAGTGCTGCCAGGTCCAATTCTCCCATGAGGGGAAGATCTGGAGCGTGGTGCTCGCAAGCGAATGGCCGGGCTTGAACGAGGTGCCAACCACCCAGAGCACGGGTATGAGACAGATGACGACGAAGGTGAGGAGGAGCGCGTGCGAGCTGACGCGCTCGAGGATGTCCATGGCGATCAACTTCGCGTCGAGGAGGAAATCGTGCACGATGTGGCGAAGGAGATGCGGTGAATCGCTATAGACCTCGTTGCGGTCGAACTGGTTGCGCTTCTTTTTGAAAAGGAGTCCGAGGTCGGCGATGATCGCCGCCACGATGCACGATATCAAAATGGGGACCCATGCGCGATAGAAGACGCCGTCGAAGACGAACGCACCAACGCCGATGTAGGTGACCGCCGCGCCACCTCCGGCAACCGCGAGGAGATACCAATTGAACCGCTTGCGATAGGAGACGAGCGCGGTGTCGTAGACCGTGCTCTTCTGGGCCGACACGAGCGTATCGATCGCCTGCACGATCACTATCGCGGTGATCGCGAGCCACCAGATGAGGAAGAACGGCCCCACGAGGAGCCCGAGCGCGCCGAGCGCGAAATAGAGGACCACGGCCGCGATGGGGATGGCCAGTGCGAAGATGAGTGTGCGGCGCTTCAACGCGTCGAAAACGCGGTCGGAATCCCTCCCCTCCACCGCGATGACATCGTTGTTCTCGAGACCGCCGCGGTTAGAGAGGGCGCGCGTGACGAACCGCTCGAGGGCAGAGGGCGCATCATCGTCCTCGACTTCACCGCGTTCCTCCTTCCGCTTCTTGAGCACGGCTGCATGTTCGTAGATCGTGTCCTTGAAGAGCTCGCTGCGGACGAACATCATGGCGAGGAGTATGAAGAGCATCTGCGCCGTCCCCAGCCACCAGTCGAAGAAACGGATGGTAAAGCCGTGAATGAGCACGAGGAACATGAGGAGTGTGGCGCCGATGGTCCGTCCCCATTCGCGGAACATGACGAGTCCGGTGGCGGCGACGGCGAAGAGATACCCGACGGCGAGCTTGCCGAGGACGGGGATGATATGAAGCTGGTCGCCCGGCGGCGGGTAGAGATCGATGCCCGGGCTCTTCGTCGTCGCCGGGACCACCCCGAAATAGCAGCCCAAGAGCAGCATGGTGAGTGCGCCGAGGAGGATGCCGAGCGGCTTGGGGTCACGGTCGTAGACGAGCCCGATGATCGGTGCGAGGAATGCAACACCCAGCCCGATGCGTGCGACGAGCACCGCCACGGAAAGCGCGTCCGCATCGAAGTTCCAGGTTTGTATCCCGAACTGCGACAGCGCGCCCAGCGCCGAGTCCGCCGGTATCGCGATGAAGTAGACGAGCGTGGTGATGATGGCCACGCCACCGACGACCCCCGCAAAGACGCCGTAGGGGACCCTGAGGGTGAGGATCGCGCTGTTGATGCGCTTAAAGAGCGAACCCAGTGCGCCTTTGATCTTGTTATAGAGCTTCTCGAACGGGCGGAGGAGACGGTTCGTCTTCTTCTTCTCGCCCGTCGAGACGCTTTCGTACGCCTTCGTCACATTCGAATAATAGACCGAGAACCCGAGCAGCATGAAAAAGATGATGACCGACCATGCCGCGGCGAGCCCGAAGAGATAGGGCGGCTTACGGAACGCGAACCGATAGACGAAGGTGATGAGGATGTCCGTCCTATTGTTCGGCCCGCCGCCGGTGACGAGCCAGATGACATTGAACATATTGAAGGTCCAGACGACACCGAGGAGCGATGCGGGGATGAGGGTCGGCTTGAGGAGTGGGAAGGTGAGATGGCGGAACTTCTGCCAGCGCGTGAACCCGTCGATGTCCGCAGCTTCGTACACCTCCTCCGGGATGCTCTGGAGCCCGCCGGAGAACATGATCATCATGAACGAGAACCCGAGCCAGATATTGGTGATCACCACGGCCCAGAACGCATAGGGGAGCGACCCCAGCCAGTTGATCTTGTCCATGCCGATGGTGGCGCCCACTTGGTTGATGGCGCCGAACTCGGTATCGAACATGCCGCGCCAGATCAGTGCGGTGATGTATGATGGAACGGCCCAGGGGAGAAGGAGGAGTGCGCGATAGGCCGGCCGCCCAAATAACTTACGGTTGAGGAACACGGCGAGGAGCAGTCCGATCATCACATGGAAGAAGACGCAGAGGATGGTCCACTGGAGCGTTTGGTAGAGGATCTCGATGAAATCCGGTTCGGAGAAGACGCGCGTAAAGTTCCGCCAGCCGACGATGTCGTAGGTCGCGGCATTGGTCTGGGTACGGTTCGTAAAGGAGAGGAAGAAGCCGAAGAAGACGGGGAAGAAGGTGAGCAGCATCAGTGCGGTGATCGCCGGGGTGATGTATGCATAGGCGATGCTTTGGCGATAATTATCCGCGCCGCAGTTGATCATGGGCAATTTTCGGTCAGGGTTGCCGAACCTACGCAGGAGGAGCGCATAGACGGCGAGCGGTCCCGCCACCATCCCCACACTTGCGAGGACCTGGGTCGCCAACGCCCCCGTGGTGCCACCAGGGAGGATCGTGAAGATATAGGGGAGGATAAAGAGCGCATAGACGACGACATAGGAAGGGATAACGATATCGCCGACCCCGATGAAGACCATGAACCAGATGAAGACGAGCACGCCGATGAGCACCCAGTTGAGGATCGGAGCGAGGTAGCGGTCCTTGGGAATTAAGCGCGCGACACGGAACGGTTCCACAATAACGGTGTCCACCGATGTGTTCTCGTTGCCGGACGCGTCCACTGCGGTGACCGCCACATAGAAGATATAGTCGGGATCGAGCCCGGTGAGGACGGTGGAGTTCGTACTCCAGTTGAGCGGTTGCGAGACATAGTGGAGGTTCGCGTCGCGGCCGGTCTGCCGGTTGCGCTCCCGTTCCTTCCGGTCGCGCTCTCGCACCTCGTCGGTGTCATTGAAATCGGTGATCGAATAATAGAGGAGGTAGTGGCTGAAATCGTCCGCCGGGCTGCGCGACCATTTCACCGTGGAATTGCGCTCGCCCGCGACGATGGTGAGATTCGTGATCGGCGGCGGCGGTGTTACATCGACGGTGACGGTGATCTCGCGCTCCGTGCGCTTGCCGTCATTATCGGTCGCGCGGACGGAGAAGGTCGTCACCTCCGTTGTGAGGTTGAGCGGGAACGACCACTCATTCGTCCCGTTCGTCGCCTCCCAGTTGACGCCGTCGCGGCTCCATTCCACGGTGGTGACCGCCTCGTTGTCGCTAGCGCGGCCGCGAACGGTGAGTTCGGTCACCGTCACCGCGCTCCCGTTGACGGGGTAGTCGACCACGAGGGTCGGCCCGGAGGGGTCGACCCCACCGTCCGCTTTTCCGTCCTTATCGGCGTCGATATAAACGGTCAGGTTCGACTGGAGCGAAAGCTCGGCTGCGGAAGTTTGCGGCACCGCGCTATCGTCGGGAAGCGCGTCCACCGCGCGGTCGTCGGCGTAGAGGACGCTCCCCAGCGTCAGCGACTGGCCCCACAGCGGGCTCGGATACTCCCCAGAGATCGTCCCGCTGATGGCCTCGAGGCGCGGATTGTCCTCGTAGAGCGTGGTCCATGGTATGGCGAGTTCAACGACGCCGCCCGTGTGGGCGATGGAGACCGCCGCGCTGATTTCGCTGGCCACCATGGGTCGCGCGACGTGTTCGAGGTTTTCGTCGATACGGTAGAAACCGATCTCGCCGCCGCGCTGGACCACAAGATATTGGATGGAAAAACTGGTGGAGAGAGGTGGGACCGACGCCGGCGCCTCCTCCAATGTGTCGAGGTCGTTCACACCGGTGGTATAGGTCGACGGTATGCCGAGCCCGCTGGTGTACTCGATGATGGGCTTGTCAGCGTCCAAGAGTAGTAAGAAGGTGGGCTCCTCGCCCTCGTCGAGAGCGAGTTCGTAGCTGAGGTAACAGTTCTCATCGTCCCATGTGAGGCGGAGATCCGTTATCTCCGAATCGGCCGCCGAATCATCCGCTGCGTCCTCGAGCACGGTTTCGTCCGCCGCCCACTCGTCGATGGTGCCGTCCACCGTTATCGTATGGGGCGTCGCGGCGAGCGCGCCAGAGGAGGAGATGATGGAGTTGAACATCACCATGACGATGAGGAGAAATATGAGTGAGAACACGAGTCGCTTCAACCGCAATCTGAGCTGATCCCCGTCACTCACAATAGGAACCTCCATAGATCCGTGAGTGCCGTGATAGAGGGGGGCCTAAGTAAATTTTTCCTTCGACCCCGTCGCACGTTTGGCTGCTTGGCGGATCGGCGGATCAGCGGATCAGCGGATCAGCGGATCAGCGGATCGGTCGTTCATTTTGCCCCTCTGCTCATCCTCAATAGTTTTCCGTCTTTTCGCGGTGATCGCGGGCGGTCAATGAAAATGTGATCTGAAAGAGAAACGCGAATGGCGTTAGGCGCGAGAGGAAAAAATGTAGGGAAGAATAAAAGAAGGTAGGAACGGAAAGTGGGAAAAAAAGAAGAAAAAGAAGAAAAAGAACGGTCCAGTGTGGCGCTTGCGACCCGCGGGCCGAAACGTGCACCGGACCGAACAGACCCATAAGAGTCTGGCCGCGTGAGTTAGTCGCTCTCGAGATCGGCGAGGATAGTAGCCTCTGCCTCGTTCAGTGCCTCTTGCGCAGTCTTCTCACCGGACGCCACCGCCTGGAGCGCATTGTCCAGCGGGGTCCAGACCATGCCCATGTTCGGATGGCTCGGCATCGGTTGGCCAAATTCCGCCTGCTGTTTATAGCCCTGGATGATCGGATCGGCCTGGATGTTGGGTTTACTATAGACCGAGACCACACTGGGGAGGGTCTTGGTGATGTTCGCAAACTCCCACGTCGTATCCTCGTTGGTGAGGAAGTTCATGAGGTTGAACGCCTCGTCCTTGTATTCGGAGTCCGCGGACATGACATACCCCTTCACGCCGGTGGTGGGTTTCATCCGCAGCCCGGTGGAGGAGACCTCCGGGAGCGGGACGACGCTGAGGTTCACACCCGCATCTTGATAGCCCTTGATCGACCAGGGGCCGTTGATGATGATGCCCGCACGCTGGCCGGTGAAGAAATTGTCCATCGGTCCCCAGTCCGCGCCTTCGGGGAGCACGCCGTGCTCGTCGCGCAGCGACATGATGAACTCCGTCGCCGCAACCGATTCGGAGCTATTGAGTGCGGGGATGTAGTTCTCGTCGAGGATCTCGCCGCCGAAACCGCCCTGCCAGGGGAACCAGTTGAAACTGTTCTGGTACGGGAATACGATGCCCCAGACATCGTCGCTATCGTCCGAAGTACCTTGGTCGTCGGTGAGCGTCTTCGTGACATTGATCAGTTCCTCGGTCGTGGTGGGATAATCCGTCGTGGGATCGAGTTCCGCGTCGGTGAAGAGGTCGTTGTTGATGATCATGCTAAGCCCGTCGTACGAGGCGGGAAGGCCATAGGTATCGCCGTCGAGCGACATCGCCTCGAGCGTGACCGGGAGATACCGCGCTTCGAGCTCGGCGCTGATGTAGTTATCGACCGGTTCGAGGTAGTTGCCGATGACGACCGAGCCGAGACGATCGTTGGGCATCCTAAAGACATCCGGTGCCGCGCCGCCCGCTGCGGCGGTGGTGAACGCGTCGACCGCACCGTCGTATGGCTTTTCCTCGATCTTCACTTTCACATCGGTATAGGCGGCTTCGAACCGTGCCACCGCATCCTCGATCGCTTCCTTCTCACCGCTATGCTGGAAGGTGTGCCAGAAGGTGAGCGGCTTGTACGTGGTGCCCGGATAATCCCATTCGTTCTCCGGGTCGGTCCCCACTGCGATCTCTTGCGGATCGGGATAACCGTCGCCGTCCGTATCGTCGGCCCACTTATCCGGGTCGTCCGGGTACCTGTCGAGGAACAGCTTCGGGTCGCTCGTGGAATCGTTGCGGCTCATGCCCTCGTTCCATTCGTCCGGATAGCCGTCTTCGTCCTCGTCGACACTGGCCGCAGGATCGGTCGGGAATGCGTCCTCTTCGTCGTAAACACCATCGCCATCTGAATCTTTCTTTTCTTCCTTCTCCTCCGTACACCCGGCGATCACCGCGCTTAAAAGGAGGAGGAAGACTACCGTAAGCGGTAGCAACCATTGTTTCGCTTTTATTGACATGATTGTTTCCTCCGTTCATTTCTACTCGTTTCTCAGGTCTTTCTATATAAACCTAGTAGAAGAGAGACGCGAAGGGCTATATAAATTTATCACCTATTCGGGTAGGACTACACAGGTAGGAACACCCATCGAAAAACAGATAAAGCATCGACGATGACGATGACGATGGGGTTCGGTGATGATCATGACCGCAAGAGGAGAGACCGAAGAGGGATCGACATTTACGACGAGTGACGGGATCGAGATCTTCTATCGTCGCTGGCGCCGCGACGACGACAAAGACGACGCACGGCGTGGTACGGTTATCTGCGCGCACGGCCTCGGCGAGCATTCCGGCCGCTACGATCATGTGGCGCGATTCTTCAACGAACTCGGCTGTTCGTTCGCCGCGCTCGACCATCGCGGCCACGGGAGGTCCGGCGGGAAACGCGGCCATGTCAATAGGTTCTCGCAGTATATCGACGACCTCGACCAGTTTGTGAGCCTCGTCCTCGACGACGAGGGCGAAACCGAATGCTGGCTGCTCGGGCATAGCCTCGGCGGGCTCATCGCACTCAACTATACGCTCGACTACGCTAAGCGGTTGCACGGGACCATGGTCTCATCACCCGCGCTGGGGCTTGCACTGGAGATACCGAAAGGGAAGCTCCTCATCGGGCGGCTCTTCTCCGTCCTTATCCCCACGCTCACCGTCACCAACGAGATCGATCCCGAGGATGTCTCGCACGACCCTGAGGTGGTGGCGGCGTACGAGAGCGACGAGCTGGTGCACGATGTCGTCACCACGCGGTTCTATACCGAGTTCCGGCGCGCCATGGAGCGGGCGATGCAGCGCGCGGGCGAGGTGGCGGTCCCGATATTGATGATGCAGGCGGGCGCGGACAAGCTCGTGGACGCAGCGGCGACGCAGCGCTTCTACGACCGCATCCAGTACGACGATAAGCGTTTCGAACGCTTCGAGGGGTTCTACCACGAGCTCTTCAACGAGACCGAGCGCGAGCGCGTGTTCGAGACGGTGCGATACTGGCTCCAAGAGCGGTTGGGAACCTCCGCATAGGTCCCAGGAGCGATATCCGCTCCGTACGCTGAATGGGTCGTACGGGTCGATCGTCCATTTCGGATCCTATCTCTCTTTTACCACGATTGGAGCGTTGGCAATTCATATTGCCAGTGGAGCCCCACCCCGCCTATCTGCCTGGTGCATAAACCACATCTTATGCAACAGCCCCATACCCCCGCA